>NZ_JBFUEB010000126.1:0-16872 GCF_056404395.1 Rhizobacter sp. P2_D12
GGTGGGCGGACGCGGCTCGTACGCGCTGACGAAGAACTTCAAGCTGGTGGCCGAAACGGCGTACGTGCAGAAGAAGCCGGAGAACGGCGAGACGCAGAAGCTGGCGAAGTTCACCTTCGCGCCGACGCTGTCGACGGGCCCGGGCTTCTGGAACCGCCCGGAACTGCGCCTGTACGTGACCACGGCCAAGTGGAACGCGGCAGCCAACGCGGCCGAGAACGGCGGCCTGGGCGTCACCGGCCGCAACGATGGCAAGACCAAGGGCACTTCCTATGGTGCTCAAGCGGAAATCTGGTTCTGATAGACCTCTGAAAACCCGATCCTGTCGAACGACGGCAGGACCGGGGCAAGGCAGTACGGGCCGGCTGGAAAGCCGGCCCTTTTGACATGAGGACGTGAACGATCCATGGCCGACCTGCAACTGAAGTCGCTGCGCAAGGCGTTCGACGACGTGGTGATCCTGCCGGGTGTGGACCTGGAGATCCGCGACGGGGAGTTCATGGTCTTCGTCGGCCCGTCGGGCTGCGGCAAGTCGACGATGCTGCGCTGCATCGCGGGCCTGGAGGACATCACGTCCGGCGAGCTGTACATCGGCGGCGAACTCGTCAACGACGTGCCGCCGGCCAAGCGCGGCATCGCGATGGTGTTCCAGAGCTACGCCCTCTATCCGCACATGACGGTGGCCGAGAACATGGCCTTCGGRYTGCGGCTGGCCGGTTTCTCGAAGGACGAGATRCGCGCCGCGGTGATGCGTGCCGCSCAGGTGCTGCAGATCGAGCACCTGCTCGATCGCAAGCCCAAGGCCTTGTCGGGCGGGCAGCGCCAGCGCGTGGCGATCGGCCGCGCGATCGTGCGCAAGCCGGGGGTGTTCCTGTTCGACGARCCGCTGTCCAACCTGGATGCGGCGCTGCGCGTGCAGATGCGCGTGGAGCTGTCGCGGCTGCACCAGGAGCTGAAGACCACGATGATCTACGTGACCCACGACCAGGTGGAGGCGATGACGCTGGCCCACCGCATCGTGGTGCTGAACGCCGGGCGCATCGAACAGGTGGGCACGCCCATGGAGCTGTACCACCGGCCGGTCAACCGCTTCGTCGCCGGCTTCATCGGCTCGCCGAAGATGAACTTCATCGGCGGCACGCTGACGGGCACCAACAGCGGCTCCGCTCGCATCGCGCTGGACGATGGCTCCAGCGTCACGGTGGCCGCCGATGCGGGGTCGATCTCGGCCGGCGCCAAGGTGACGGTCGGCCTGCGGCCCGAGCACGTCGACGCGAGCCCCACGCCGCGCGAAGACGCGATGCGTGCCCACGTGCAGCTGGCCGAGCACCTGGGCGACACCACCTACCTGCACGTGACGCTGGCCGGTGCCACCGAGGCGATGACGATCCGCACCGCCCCGGACAACCCGTTGAACACCGGCGACACCGCCTACCTGAGTTTCCCGCCGCAGCGCGGCTTCCTGTTCGACGAGCAGGGGCACACGCTCCCGACCGCCGGCTGACAGGGCCGCGCCGTCCCCACGCCACCCAGAGCCCACGAGGCCATCCACAGGAGACAGACGATGAACACGAAACGGCACCACCTGAAGCTGCTCGCGTCGACCGCGGCACTCGCCCTCGCAGGCGGTTTCTCGTTCGCGGCGCAAGCCGCCGAACCCGGCAAGCTGCTGATCTGGATCAACGGCGACAAGGGCTACAACGGGCTGGCCAAGGTGGGCGAGGAGTTCACGGCCAAGACGGGGGTGGCGGTGGTGGTGGAGCACCCGGAGGACGCGCCGAACAAGTTCCAGCAGGCGGCRGCSGCCGGCAAGGGCCCGGACATCTGGATCTGGCCGCACGACCGCATCGGCGAGTGGATTGCCGGCGGGCTGCTGCAGCCGGTGACGCCGAGCAAGAAGGTGCTGGCCGACCTGGACCCGCTGGCGGTCAAGGCGTTCTCGGTGGGCGGCAAGCAATGGGGCTACCCGATGTCGATCGAGGCGGTCTCGCTGGTCTACAACAAGGCSCTGGTGCCGAACCCGCCCAAGACCTTCGACGAGGTGATCGCGCTGGACAAGAAGCTCGCGGCCTCGGGCAAGAAGGCCATCCTCTGGGACTACAACAACACCTACTTCACGTGGCCGCTGCTGGCCGCCGGAGGCGGCTACCCGTTCAAGCTGAAGGCCGACGGCAACTTCGACCCGGCCGACACCGGGGTCAACAACGCCGGGGCGCTGAAGGGCGCGGAGCTGCTGAGCAAGCTGGTCAAGGACGGCGTGATGACCAAGGGCGCGGGCTACGCCGAGATGGAAGCGGGCATGGYGCAGGGCAAGGTCGCGATGATGATCAACGGCCCGTGGTCCTGGGACAACCTGAAGAAGGCCAACATCGACTTCGGCGTGGCCAGGATCCCCAGCGTCAACGGCAAGAAGGCCGCGCCCTTCGTGGGCGTGCTGGGGGCGATGGTCTCCAAGGCGTCGCCCAACCGCGACGTGGCGGTGGAGTTCATCGAGAACTTCATGCTGGCGCCCAAGGGCCTGAAGACGATCAACGACGACGTGCCGCTGGGCACGCCCGCGAGCAAGGCGCTGTTTGCCGAGCTCAAGGGCAACCCGAACATCCAGGCGACGATGGCCAGCGCGCAAGACGGCGCGCCGATGCCCAACAACCCGGAGATGGGGCGCTTCTGGTCGTCGATGGAGTCGGCGCTGAAGAACATGACCGAAGGACGCCAGCAGCCGAAGGAGGCACTGGACGCGGCGGCCAAGCGGATCACGGCCAAGTAAGCAGGCAGCCGTCCCGATGAAGTTCAGGCTGCGCCCCGGCCCGGCCCTGTTGGCATTCGTCCTGCTGGCTGCGTTGGTCATCGTCACGATGGTCTACGCGGCCGGCCAGACGCTGCTGGCGGGCACGATGCTGGTCATCACCGCGCTGGCGCTGTGGGTCTACAGCGCCGCGCGCACCTACGCCTGGCGCTACCTGTTCCCGGGGATTGCCGCGGCGCTGATCTTCGTCGTCTTCCCGATGGTCTACACGATGGCCATCGGGTTCACCAACTACAGCTCCAGGAACCTGCTGGAGTTCCCAAGGGCCACGCAGTACTTCCTGGACGAGGTGTTCCACGGCGGCGACGGCGCGAGCTACGCGTTCACGCTGCACGAGGACGGGCCGGAGTTCCGCCTGCGGCTGGAGGATGCGGACGCGGCCAGGGCCTGGGTGTCGGGGCGCCTGGCGCTGGCCACGACCACGCCGCTGGAGGTGAAGCTGGAGCCGCAAGGCCAGGCCGCGATCGCGCTCGGCGAGCCGGCGCCGCTGAAGACGGTGATCGCCCGGCAGAAGAACCTGCAGGCGCTGACGCTGCGGCTGCCGGGCAACGACAGCAAGCTGGTGATGACCGGCCTGCGCCAGTTCGGCGCGGTGCAGCCGCTGTACAAGCGCAACGCCGACGGCTCGCTGCTGAACCAGCAGACGCACGCGCTGCTGCGTCCGAACATGAGCAGCGGCTTCTACGAGACCGAGGCCGGCGAGCGCCTGCAGCCGGGCTTCCAGGTCGGCGTGGGCTGGGCCAACTACCAGCGCATCTTCACCGACACGGCCTTCCGCGAGCCGTTCGTGCGCATCTTCGTGTGGACGGTCGTGTTCTCGGCGCTCACGGTGTTCTTCGGCGCGGCGCTGGGCATGTTCCTGGCGGTGCTGTTCAACTGGGACGCGCTGCGCTTCAAGGGCCTGTACCGCACGCTGCTGTTCCTGCCGTATGCGGTGCCGGGTTTCATTTCCATCCTGGTCTTCAAGGGGCTGTTCAACAACAACTTCGGCGAGATCAACCTGATCCTGGACGCCCTCTTCGGCATCAAGCCGGCGTGGTTCTCGGACCCGCTGCTGGCCAAGGCGATGCTGTTGATCGTCAACGTGTGGCTGGGCTACCCGTACATGATGGTGATCTGCTCGGGGCTGATCAAGGCGATCCCGGCCGACCTGTACGAGGCCTCGGCGGTGGCCGGCGCGGGGCCCTTCACCAACTTCTTCCGCATCACGCTGCCGTTGATATTGAAGCCGCTGACGCCGTTGTTGATCTCGGCCTTCGCGTTCAACTTCAACAACTTCGTGCTGATCAGCCTGCTCACCGGCGGGCGGCCCGACTTCCTGGACACCAGCGTGCCGGCGGGCACCACCGACCTGCTGGTGAGCTACACCTACCGCATCGCGTTCCAGGACTCGGGGCAGCAGTTCGGGCTGGCCGCGGCGATCTCCACCGTGATCTTCGCGATGGTGGCGGCGATCTCGCTGGTGCAGATGCGCTTCACCAGGATCTCCAAGGACGAATCGAGGTAAACCAGATGGCCATCGTCCTCGACAAGAGCCACCGCTGGCGCGTGATCGCCGCGCACGCCTTCCTCATCGGGCTGATCGCGCTGGTGATCTTCCCGTTCCTGATGATCCTGTCGATCTCGCTGCGCCCGGGCAACTTCGCCGCCGGCAGCCTGATCCCCGAGACCATCAGCTTCGAGCACTGGAAGCTGGCGCTGGGGATCTCGTACACCGCGCCGGACGGGCGGCTGGTCAAGCCCGACTTCCCGGTGCTGCTGTGGCTGTGGAACTCGGTGAAGGTGGCCAGCCTGACCGCGCTGATCACGCTGACACTGTCGACGACGGCCGCCTACGCCTTCGCGCGCATGAAGTTCCGCGGCAAGCAGTTCGCGCTGGGCGGGCTGATGCTGATGCAGATGTTCCCGGCGGTGCTGGCGCTGGTGGCGATCTTCGCGATCTTCGACCGCATCGGCAGCGTGTTCCCGTTCTTCGGGATCGACAGCCATGCCTCGCTGCTGCTGGCGTACTCGGGCGGCATCGCGCTGCACGTGTGGACGATCAAGGGCTACTACGACACGATCCCGGTGGAGATCGARGAAGCGGCCAAGGTGGACGGCGCCACGCCCTGGCAGGCCTTCCGGCTGGTGCTGCTGCCGATGGCCCTGCCCATCCTGATGGTGGTGTTCCTGCTGGCCTTCATCGGGGCCATCATCGAGTACCCGGTGGCCTCGGTGCTGCTGCACGAGGAGGCCAAGCTSACGCTGGCGGTGGGCTCCAAGCTGTTCCTGTACGACCAGAAGTACCTGTGGGGSGACTTCGCGGCCGCCGCSATCCTCTCGGGCTTGCCCATCACCCTCGTGTTCATCCTCGCGCAGAAGTGGATGATCTCGGGGTTGACCGCAGGGGGCATCAAGGGATGACGGGAATGATGGCCGCCGTATAGCGGCTCGCGACATCGACGATGAAGCGCTGGAAGTCGACATGGGCGCTGTCGTCCGCGCGGTCCGACACCGTGCGCAACACCGCGAACGGCACCCCGAAGTCGTGGCACACCTGCGCCACCGCCGCCCCTTCCATCTCCACCGCCAGCGCCTGCGGGAACGCCTGCTGCAACGCACGGCTCTCGTCCGCGCTGGACACGAACCGGTCCCCGCTCAACACCAGCCCGCAACGAACCTGCGGCTCGGCGATGCCGAAATCCGCCAGGTGATCCAGGTGCAGGCCCGCAAGCGCCGCTGACGCCGCCGCCCGCAGCGCGTTCGACAAGGCGGCATCCGCAGGAAACTGCGAGAGGCCATACAACGGCACCTCGTAGCGCGGAAAGATCGGCGACGCATCCATGTCGTGCTGCAGCAGCGCGTCGGCCACGACCACGTCGCCGACCTTCGCCGCGCCCAGCCCGCCCGCCACACCGGTGAAGACGACCCGGTCGACCTCGAACTCGGCGAGCAGCAACGTCACCGTGGTCGCCGCAGCCACCTTGCCGATGCGCGAGAGCACCAGCACCACCTCGTGTGCGCCGAGCCGGCCAACCCAGAACTCGCGCCCGGCGCGCTCGATGCGATGGGGCTCGCGCAACTGCGCCTGCAGGCCGCGCAGCTCCTCGGCCATCGCGCTGACGATCGCCAGACGCCGCGTCATGCGGCCTCGTGGCAGGCCACGCACAGCTTGTTGCCCTCGGTGTCGCGGAAGTACGCGCCGTAGTAGTCGGCGTGGTACTGCGGGCGCAGGCCGGGCGGTCCCTCGCAGGACCCGCCGTGCAACAGGGCGGTGCGGTGCACGGCCCGCACCGTCTCGCGGTCCTGCGCCGCGAACGCCACCATCTGCCCGTTGCCGGGTGCATGCGGCTGCCCGTCGAACGGCTTGCAGATCACGAACAGCGGGCGTGTGCCGCCGGCGCTGTGCCAGCCGGCCCAGGGCTTGTCGGGCTCGCAGAAGCGTTCGGCGAGGCCGAGTGCCTGCATCACCGGGCGATAGAAGCCGAGGGCACGGTCGAAGTCGGTGACGCTGAAGAAGACGTGCGAGAACATGGGATCCTGTACCGGGCAAGGGAGTGCATCTTCCCTTCTGCGTGGACGCGATGCAATGGGCCCGCAGGGCTGCGGGCTTCTTCCTGCACAACGAAGCGATCCGCCGGACGGGTCGAGCGTGAGCCAGGCAGGGTACCTGGCGGGCAAGTACGGCCATGCGCCCGCGGCGATGCCGAAGACGGGCGCGTGATCGCAGATCGCCTGTCATTGTCTTATTGACAATATGTTGTCGAATATGCACCATGCACACATGGGCCACCGGGGCCCGCTTCTGGAGTCCACATGACCGCAGTGCATGCAGCAACCGCCCCCGTCTACCGCATCGATCGTTTCGTCGTGCCGCCCGCCGCGCTCGACGCCTTCATGGACCGCGTCCAACGCACGCAAGCGGCCCTCGGCGGGCTGGCCGGCTGCAGGACGAACCTGGTCCTGAACAGCCGAGAGGGGGATGCGGGCCGGGTCGTCACGATCGTCGAGTGGGAATCCTCGGCTGCGTTCGATGCCGCGAAGGCCGTGATGATGAAGAAGTACGCGGCCGAAGGCTTCGACCCGGCGGCCTTCATCCGCGGCAACGGCATCCAGGCAGACCTCGGCGTGTACAGCGCCGTCGCGAATTGAGTCAAATTGACAGCATGATGTCGTAACGGCAAACTGTTGCGATGCGCAAGGACGCCCCACGGACGCCATCGGGTTCTGAAGTCAGCGAGCTCATCCTCTCGATCTTTCGCCTGAACGGGCGCTTGCTTCTCGCGGGCGATCGGCTGGTGGGCCCGCTGGGCCTGACCAGCGCCCGGTGGCAGGTGCTGGGGGCCATCGCCTTGTCGCCGGTCCCCGAGCCGGTGGCAAGACTGGCGCGGAACATGGGGCTCAACCGGCAGGGCGTCCAGCGCATCGTCACCGAACTGAACGCCGAGGGCTTCGTCCAGTTGAAGGACAACCCGCACCACCGCAGCGCCAGGCTCGTGGTCATGACCGCCAAGGGAGAGCAGGCTCACGCCGCGGCCTTGCAGCTGCAGGCGCCTTGGGTGAACGGGCTGGGGGAAGGGCTGGATCCCAAGAAGATCCGGGCCGCGGCCAAGGTCCTGGACGACCTGCGCAGAAAGCTCGAGACGCCGACCGAAACCTCGACCGACGAATGACGGGGCGATCCCCCGGGGCGGGGTTTCCTCCTCACCCAAAGCTTTCACAGCCGTTCGCAAGTCCTTGCTTTTACAACTGTTTTCACTTGGGCGAATTTCACAGTCCGCTCTAAGTTCTTGATTTCATTGATTTTTTCTTACAACTTTCATTGACCTTGCCTGAGTCATCCGCTAGAGTGGTGGAAAGTGCACTTTAGTGGGTTTTTGTGGCGGAATTTGGCTTTCAAGGCAGCTCGGCGTTGACGCTGGATGGGAAGGGACGGATCACCGTCCCGGCCCGCCAGCGCGATGTGCTGCTCGCCGATGCCGGCCCGCAGCTGACCCTGACCAAGCACCCGGCGGGCTGCCTGCTGGTGTTTCCGCGCCCGGTGTGGCTGGCCTTCCGCGAGCGCCTGGTGGCGCTGCCGATGTCGGCCGACGGCTGGAAGCGCGTGTTTCTCGGCAGCGCGATGGACGTCGAGATCGATGCCTCGTCGCGCGTGCTGATCTCCCCCGAGTTGCGCGCCGCCGCCCGCCTGACCAAGGACGTGCTGCTGATGGGAATGGGCAGCAGGCTGGAACTGTGGGATCCGCTGGTCTACGCTGAACAGGAAGCCAAGGTCCTGCAATCCGAGATGCCGGATTCGCTCAAGGACTTCCAAGGCTAGCGGCCATGAGCAGCAGTACCGCCAGCTTCCAGCACCAGACCGTCCTCCTCGACGAGGCCGTGGAGTGGCTCGCCGCGCGCGCCGACGGCACCTATGTGGACGGCACCTTCGGCCGCGGCGGGCATTCGCGCCTGCTGCTCGGCCGCCTGGGCCCGCAGGGAAGGCTGGTGGCGATCGACCGCGACCCGGACGCCATTGCCGCGGCAGGGTCGGGCGCAACGCGGGTCGATGACCCGCGTTTTTCCATCCACCACGCGCCCTTCGGCGGCATGTCGGATGTGCTGGCCGAACTCGGCATCGCGCAGGTCGACGGCGTGCTGCTCGACCTGGGCGTGTCCTCGCCGCAGATCGACAACCCCCAACGTGGCTTCAGCTTCCGTTTCGACGGGCCGCTGGACATGCGCATGGACACGACCCGCGGCGAAAGCGCCGCGGATTTTCTGGCCCGCGCCGATGAGCGCCACATTGCGGAGGTGATACGCAACTATGGGGAAGAACGGTTTGCTGTATCGGTTGCAAAGGCGCTTGTTGCTCGGCGCGAGGGCGGGCATCCAGTTCGCACCACCGCAGAGCTTTCCCACGTCGTGGCTGGTGCGGTCAAGACCCGCGAGCCGGGCCAGGATCCTGCAACGCGCACATTTCAAGCTCTTCGGATTTTCGTCAACGCCGAGCTTGAGGAGCTCGAACAAGGGCTGAACGCGGCCCTCGGATTGCTGGCCCCGGGAGGAAGGCTCGTGGTCATCAGCTTCCACTCTCTCGAAGACCGCATCGTGAAGAACTTCATCGCCCGCGAAAGCAAGAGCGAGTTCGACCGTCGGGCGCCGTTCGCGCCCGAGCGGCCGAGCCGGCTGCGTGCGCTCGCGCGTGTGAAGCCGTCCGAGACCGAGGTGCGCGCGAATCCGCGCTCGCGCTCGGCCATCATGCGCGTCGCCGAACGCACCGAGGTGCCGGCATGACGCGCGTCAACCTGCTCCTGCTGCTGGCCCTGATCGCCAGCAGCATCTACCTCGTGCGCGTGTCCTACGACGCGCGCCGGCTGTTCGCCGAGGTCGACCGCGCCACCAGCGAGTCGCACCAGCTCGAGATCGAGCACGAGCGGCTGATGGCCGACAAGCAGTCGCAGGCGACGCCGCTGCGCGTCGAGCGCGTCGCGCGCGACAAGCTGGCGATGCGCAACGCGACGCCGGCCGTCACGCAGTACGTCGCCTGGGCTCCGGCCGCGTCGGGAGTCGCCAAATGACGTGGCTCGGCAAACTCGGCCTCGACAAGCCCCGGCCGAACCCGGCGCGCGCCGGCGCCGTCAACGTGCGCAGCGTGATGTACTCGACCAGCCCGCTGCTGGCCTCGAAGACGCCGCCGTGGCGCTCGAAGTTCCTGGTCGGCCTGGTCGGCCTGGGCTTCTGCGTGCTGGTCGGCCGCGCGGTCTACGTGCAGATCGTCGGCAACGACTTCTTCCTGAAGCAGGGCGAGATCCGCTACGCGCGCACGCTCGACCTGTCGGCCAGCCGCGGCCGCATCATCGACCGCAACGGCATGATCCTCGCGTCCAGCGTGCCGGCCCCGTCGCTGTGGGTGATCCCGAAGGACTTCGAGGCCGACAAGAAGCAGCGCGCGCAACTCGCGAAACTGCTCGGCTTCACGGTGGCCGAACTCGCCGGCAAGCTCGACGACAGCCCGAACTTCGTCTGGCTGCGCCGCCAGGTCGACGAGCAGGTCGCGAAGGACGCGCTGGCGCTCGGCATCAAGGGCCTGTTCCAGGTGCGCGAGTTCAAGCGCAAGTACCCCGAGGGCGAGGCCGCGGCGCACGTGGTCGGCTTCACCAACGTCGAGGAGAACGGCCAGGAAGGCATCGAGCTCGCGTTCCAGAAGGAGCTGCAGGGCCGCAACGGCACGCGCCGCGTCGTCAAGGACCGGCTGGGCCGCGTGGTCGAGGACATCGGCGAGAGCGTCGCGCCCGTCGACGGCCGCGACATCGAGCTGTCGATCGATTCGAAGGTGCAGTTCTACGCCTACCAGCGCATCCGCGACGCGGTGAACGAGAACAAGGCCAAGGCCGGCAGCGTGGTGGTGCTGGATGCGCAGACCGGCGAGGTGCTGGCGCTGTCCAACTTCCCGAGCTACCAGCCGGGCGACCGCAGGAACCTGAGCGGCGGACAGCTGCGCAACCGCGCGCTCACCGACACCTTCGAGCCCGGCTCGACGATGAAGCCCTTCATCGCCGCCTGGGCTCTGGAGACCGGCCGCGTGACGCCCGACACCGTGCTGCAGACCGCGCCGGGGCGCCTGAACTTCGCCGGTTCGGTGATCACCGATTCGCACGCGCACGGCGACCTGACGGTGACGCAGACGATCCAGAAATCCAGCAACGTCGGCGCAGTGCGCATGGCGATGATGTTCCAGCCGCGCGAGATGTGGGAGCTGTATTCGCAGGTCGGCTTCGGCCAGAAGCCGCAGATCGGCTTTCCCGGCGCGGTGACCGGCCGGTTGCGCCCGTACAAGTCGTGGCGCCCGATCGAGCAGGCGACGATGAGCTACGGCTACGGCCTGTCGGCCTCGCTGTTCCAGATCGCGCGCGCCTACACGGTGTTCGCGCACGATGGCGAGCTGATCCCGGTCTCGCTGGTGAAGAACCGCCAGGTCGACACGCCCACGCCGGCCGGCATCCGCGTGATCTCGCCCAAGGTGGCGCAGCAGGTGCGCGAGATGATGCACCTGGTGACGCTCGAAGGCGGCACCGCGCCCAAGGCCCAGGTGCCGGGCTACTCGGTGGGCGGCAAGTCGGGCACCGCCTACAAGCAGGAAGGCAAGGGCTACGCGGAGAAGAAGTACCGCTCGTGGTTCGTCGGCCTGGCCCCGATCAGCAAGCCGCGCATCATCGTCGCGGTGATGGTGGACGAGCCGAGCAACGGCAAGTATTTCGGCGGCGACGTCGCCGCGCCGGTGTTCAGCGAAGTGGTGCAACAGACCTTGCGCTCGATGGGCGAACCGCCCGACATCGAGGTGCGGCCGCAGATCGTGACCCACGCGCTGCAGGCCGAGGAAGAGAGCTTCTGATGAGCGACATGCACACCGCCATCACCCACCACGCGAGCGCCGATGCGGCGCTCGCGTGGCTGCTTGCGCACGGCGTGCGCGGCCTGGCCACCGACAGCCGCCGCGTGCAGCCGGGCGACGCCTTCATCGCGTGGCCAGGCTACGGCGTCGATGCGCGGCAGTTCGTGCCGCAGGCGCTGGCGGCCGGCGCGGCCGCGTGCCTGGTCGAGGCCGAAGGCGCGACCGCGTTCGAGTTCGATGCCACCCGCGTGGCCGCGTTGCCCGACCTGAAGGCCGCCACCGGCGAGCTGGCCGGCCGCTTCTTCGGCGAGCCGAGTGGTCGCCTGCGCGTGGTGGCGAGCACCGGCACCAACGGCAAGACCTCCACCGCCTGGTGGGTCGCGCAGGCGCTGAGCGCGCTCGGCCAGCGCTGCGGCGTGGTCGGCACGCTGGGTGTCGGCGAGCCCGGGCAGGTGGTCTCCACCGGCCTCACGACGCCCGACCCGGTCACGCTGCAGGCGGCCTTCAAGCGCTTTGTCGACGACGGCTTCAAGGCCTGCGCGATCGAGGCCTCGTCGATCGGCGTCGTCGAGCAGCGCCTGGTGGGCACGCACGTCGAGGTGGCGCTGTTCACCAACTTCACGCGCGACCACCTGGATTACCACGGCACGATGGACGCCTACTGGGCCGCCAAGCGCCAGCTGTTCGCGTGGCCGGGGCTGCGCGCCGCGGTGCTGAACGTCGACGACGAGCAGGGCGCGTCGCTGGTCGGCGAGCTGGCCGGCGGCGGGCTCGACCTGTGGACCTGCAGCACGCGCGACATGGCGCGGCTGCGCGCCCAGGACATCCACTACGCCGACGGTGGCCTGGGCTTCGCGCTGCACGAGGGCGACGAGGCCGTTGCCGTGCACAGCCGGCTGATCGGCGACTACAACGTGTCGAACCTGCTGGCGGTGATCGGGGGCCTGCGCGCACTGGGTGTGTCGCTGGCCGATGCCGCCGCCGTGGTGCCGCAACTGAGTGCGGTGCCGGGGCGCATGGAGCGCGTCGATGCCGATGCCGACCAGCCGGTGGTCGTGGTCGACTACGCCCACACGCCCGATGCGCTCGAGAAGGCGCTGTACGCGCTGCGCCCGTTCGCACGCGAGCGCGGCGGCCTGCTGTGGGGCGTGTTCGGCTGTGGCGGCAACCGCGATGCGACCAAGCGCCCGCTGATGGGCGGCATCGCCGAACGCCTGGCCGACCGTGTCGTCGTCACCAGCGACAACCCGCGCAACGAGGTGCCGGAGCAGATCCTGCGCCAGATCGTCGAGGGCATGGCGCGTCCGCTGAACGCCAGCGTCATCGAGGACCGCCGCGCCGCGATCGCGCATGCGCTGCAGCATGCCGGCCCGCACGACGTGGTGCTGATCGCCGGCAAGGGCCACGAGGCTGAGCAGGAGATCGCCGGCGTCAAGCACCCGTTCTCCGACGTGCTGGAAGCGCAGGCCGCGCTCGGCACCCGCCGCGCAGGGACGCCGTCATGATGACCCTGGCCCAGGCCCACGCCTTGCTGCCCGGCTCGACGCTGGTCGGCGACGGGAACGTGCACGTCGCGCGCGTGCACTCCGACACCCGCACGCTGCAGCCCGGCGACCTGTTCGTCGCGCTGCGCGGCGAACGCTTCGACGCGCACGACTTCCTCGCGCAGGCCCGGGCGGCCGGCGCCGTCGCGGCCATTGCCGAGCGTGGCCTGGCCGAAGCCGGCCTGCCCGGCCTGCAGGTGGCCGACAGCAAGCTCGCGCTCGGCCAGCTGGCCGCGGCCTGGCGCGCCCGCTGCGCGCTGCCGCTCATCGCGGTGACCGGCAGCAACGGCAAGACCACGGTGACGCAGATGCTGGCCTCGGTGCTGCGCGCCTGGCTCGGCGAGGCCGCCTTCTCGACGCAGGGCAACTTCAACAACGACATCGGCGTGCCGCTGACGCTGCTGCGGCTGCGCCAGGACGAGGCCTGCTGGCACCGCGCCGGCGTGGTCGAGCTGGGCATGAACCACCCGGGCGAGATCGCGGCGCTGGCGGCGATGACGGCGCCCACGGTGGCGCTGGTCAACAACGCGCAGCGCGAGCACCAGGAGTTCATGGCCACGGTCGAGGCGGTGGCGCGCGAGAACGGCACGGTGATCGAGGCGCTGCCGCCGGCCGGCGTCGCGGTGTTCCCGGCCGACGACGCCTATGCACCGGTCTGGCACGCGCTGGCCGCATCGCGCCCGACGCTGACCTTCGCGTTGCAGGGCGCGGCCGACGTGACCGCCGATGCCGAATGGGTCGGCGACCACTGGTCGCTGATGCTGCACACGCCGGCCGGCTTCCACACCGTGAACCTGCGCATCGCCGGGCAGCACAACGTGAAGAATGCGCTGGCCGTCACCGCCTGCGCATTGGCCGCCGGCTGCCCGCTGGAGGCCATCGCGCAGGGCCTCGAAGCCTTCGAGCCGGTCAAGGGCCGCTCGCAGCTGAAGACCGCGCAGGTGCATGGCCAGGCGGTCACGCTGGTCGACGACACCTACAACGCCAACCCCGATTCGGCGCGCGCCGCGGTCGAGGTGCTGGCGCAGCTGCCGGGCCCGCGCTGGCTGTTGCTGGGCGACATGGGCGAGGTCGGCGACCAGGGCCCGGCCTTCCATGCCGAGGTCGGCGCCTTCGCGCAGGCGCGCGGCATCGAATCGCTGTGGACGGTGGGTGTGCTCAGCCGCCACGCGGCCGCTGCCTTCGCCGGTGCGCGCCACTTCGACGACGTCGCGGCGCTGGTCGCTGCGCTGCCGTCGGCACCGGCTTGCGCCGCGGTGCTGGTGAAGGGCTCGCGCTTCATGAAGATGGAACAGGTGGTGGCCGCGTTGCAGCGCAGCGGCACCGAAGTCCCTGCCAAAGGATCGAACGATGCTGCTTAGTCTTGCCCAGTGGCTGCAAGGCCTCTACCCCGACCAGCTCGGGTTCCTGCGGGTGTTCCAGTACCTGACGCTGCGCGCGGTGCTGGCCGCGATGACCGCGCTGCTGATCGGCCTGGCCTTCGGCCCGATGGTGATCCGCCGCCTGGCCGCGCTGAAGATCGGCCAGCCGATCCGCGAGTACGGCGTGCAGGCGCACCTGTCGAAGAGCGGCACGCCGACGATGGGCGGCGTGCTGATCCTGATCGGCATCGGCGTGTCGACGCTGCTGTGGTTCGACTGGAGCAACCGCTTCGTCTGGATCGTGATGCTGGTGACGCTGGGCTTCGGCGCGATCGGCTGGGTCGACGACTGGCGCAAGGTGGTGCACAAGAACCCCGAAGGCATGCGCTCGCGCGAGAAGTATTTCTGGCAGTCGCTGATCGGCCTGGTGGCCGCGCTGTACCTGGCGTTCAGCGTGTCCGAGACCTCCAACCTGCGCGTGCTCGAACTGTTCCTGCGCTGGGTGCAGAGCGGCTTCTCGAACGACCTGCCGCCCAAGGCCGACCTGCTGGTGCCGTTCTTCAAGAGCATCAGCTACCCGCTCGGGGTGTTCGGCTTCATCATCCTGACGTACCTCGTGATCGTGGGCAGCAGCAACGCGGTGAACTTCACCGACGGGCTGGACGGGCTGGCGATCATGCCGGTGGTGATGGTGGGCTCGGCGCTGGGCGTGTTCGCCTACGTGACCGGCAGTGCCGTGTACTCGAAGTACCTGCTGTTCCCGCACATCCCGGGCTCGGGCGAACTGCTGGTGTTCTGCTCGGCGATGGCCGGCGCGGGGCTCGCGTTCCTGTGGTTCAACACCCACCCGGCCCAGGTCTTCATGGGCGACGTCGGCGCGCTGTCGCTGGGCGGCGCGCTGGGCACCATCGCGGTCATCACGCGGCAGGAGATCGTGCTGGCCATCATGGGCGGCATCTTCGTCGCCGAGGCGCTGTCGGTGATGCTGCAGGTGGCCTGGTTCAAGTTCACCAAGGCGCGCTACGGCGAAGGCCGGCGCATCTTCAAGATGGCGCCGCTGCACCACCACTTCGAGAAATCCGGCTGGAAGGAGACGCAGGTCGTCGTGCGCTTCTGGATCGTCACGATGCTGCTGTGCCTGGTCGGGTTGGCCAGCCTGAAACTGCGATGAAGCACTTGCAAGACACCCAGGTCCTGGTGCTCGGGCTCGGCGAATCCGGGCTCGCGATGGCGCGCTGGTGCGCGCGCTTCGGTGCGCGCGTCAGCGTGTGGGATTCGCGCGAGAACCCGCCGCATGCGGCGGCGCTGGCCGAGCACGTGCCGGCCGCGACGCTGCTCGGCGGCCCGCTCGGCACCGAGGCCCTGCAGGGTGTGCAGCTGGTGCTGAAGAGCCCGGGCCTCGCGCCGAACGACCCGCGCATCCAGCCGCTGCTGGCCGTCGCGCGCCAGACCGGCGTGCCGATCCAGGGCGAACTCGACCTGTTCGCGCGCGCGCTGGCCGACCTGAAGGCCGAGCGCGGCTATGCGCCGGGCGTGATCGCGATCACCGGCACCAACGGCAAGACGACGACCACCGCGATGACCTCGCAGCTGATCGAACGCACCGGCCGGCGCGTCGCGACGGCCGGCAACATCGGCCCGACCATGCTGCAGACGCTGGCCGAGGCGCTGGACGCCGAGCCGGCGGCACCGGTGGCCGACGAGGTCATCGACGACGCGGTGGAGGCGATCCCCGACAGCCTGCCCGAGGCACTGCCGCTCGGGGCGATCGGCGCGGCCGCCGAGACGGCGGGCGATGACGAAGCCGAGGTCGATGCCGGCCCCGAGCCGGTCGCCGACGACGTGGTCGAGGCGGCGGTCGACGAGATCGCCGAGCTGCCGCCCGAACCGGTGGCCGCTGCGGCCGACGAGGCCGACATGCCGACCGGCGGTGGCCCGCCGCCGCACCTGATCCCGCCGCCGCCGCCCGGCCCGGTGTTCGAGGCGCTGCCGGAAGTGTGGGTGCTCGAACTGTCCAGCTTCCAGCTCGACGGCGTGCAGGGTTTCGAGCCCGGCGCGGCCACGGTGCTGAACCTGACGCAGGACCACCTCGACTGGCACGGCGACATGAAGGCCTATGCGGACGCCAAGGCGCGCATCTTCGGCAAGCGCGCGGTGATGGTGATCAACCGCGACGACCCGGCGGTCGAGGCGATGGTGCCGGCTCCCGTCCCTGGCAAGGGTCGTTTCGCCAAGCCGGTCGAGCGCAGCGTGCTGCGCTTCGGCCTCGATGCGCCGAAGCGCCCGGGCGACTTCGGCCTGATCCAGGACGGCGGCATGGCCTGGCTGGTGCGCGCGATGGAAGCCGACGAGACCCTCAAGCCCAAGGGCCGCGGCAAGGGCCCGGCCGAAGAGGAAGAGATCCACATCCAGCGCCTGATGCCGGCCGATGCGCTGCGCGTGCGCGGCCGCCACAACGCGGCCAACGCGCTGGCCGCGCTGGCGCTGGCGGTGGCCATCGGCTGCCCGCTCGCGCCGATGCTGCATGGCTTGCGCGAATACGCCGGCGAGCCGCACCGCGTCGAGTTCGTCGCGGCGGTCGACGGCGTCGAGGCCTACGACGACAGCAAGGGCACCAACGTCGGCGCGACGGTCGCGGCGATCACCGGGCTGGGCACCGACAAGGCGCCGGCCCAGCTGGTCGTGATCCTCGGCGGCGACGGCAAGGGGCRGGATTTCGGYCCGCTGCTCGCGCCGGTGCGCCAGCACGTGCGCGCGGTCGCGACCATCGGGCGCGATGCCGCCGCCATCGAGCAGGCGCTGCAGGGC
>NZ_JBFUEB010000127.1:0-16574 GCF_056404395.1 Rhizobacter sp. P2_D12
GCCTGGATGTCGGCGCGGGCGGCCGCCAGGCGCGCCTCGGCCTGGCGCAGGTCGGGCCGGCGCACCAGCCACTGCGCCGCATCGCCTTGCGGCAGCTGAGCGACGAAGGGCTGCACGGTGTCGAGCGGCTGGCGTGCCGGCTCGGTCATCGCGAGCTGCTCCACCGGCTGGCCGGCCAGCAGCGCGAGCGTCGCTTCCAGCGCGGCGCGTTGACGCTGCAGGCTGGCCAGCGTGGCGGCAGTGCCGGCCAGCTCGGCCTCGGCCCGGCGCAGGTCGAGTGCACTGGCGCTGCCGGCGTCGAACTCGGCGCGGCGCAGCTTCACGGTGCGGCCGCGGCTGTCGCGCACCGCGTCGCTCAGGTCGATCTGGCGCTGCACCGCGCGCAGGCTGAAATGCGCCTCGGCGACCTGGGCCGTCAGGCTCCATTGCAGCGCGGCGCGCGCCCATTCCTGCGCCAGCAGGCGCTGGCGTGCGGCCTCGCTGCCGGACGCGAGGCGGCCCCACAGGTCGACGTCGTATTGCGCGGCCAGCTGCACCTTGTGGTTGCCGATGAACGGATCGGCCCCCGGCGGCAAGGCGCCGTCGCGCGACTGGCGCGAGCGGGCATGCTGGGCCTGCAGGTCCAGCGACGGCGACTGCGCGCCGCGCACCTCGTCGAGCTGGGCGCGCGCCTCGCGCACGCGGGCGGCGGCGGCTTCCAGGTCGTGGTTCTGCGCCAGCACCTGCGCCACCAGCGCATCCAGCGCCGGGTCGTTGAACAGCGTCCACCAGCGGTCGATCGCCAGGTCGGCGCGCTGCGCGACACCGGCCGCGGGCACCAGCGCCGGCAGCGCGGCCGGCAGCGGCACGGCCTGCGCGTCGTGCTGCATCAGCATGGCGCTGCCGCAGCCGGCCAGGCCGAGCGCAACGGCCAGCGCGCCGAGGCGCCATGCCGATGAAGACAGGGAGGAAGAGATCGCGGACATCAGGGTCTCCAGGGACAGGACGAAGGGCGTGCCGGGCGCTTCGCCGCAACACACGAGGATGGCCGCGGCAGCGAGCGCCAGGGCCTGGGTGGCTGCCATCGCCGGCAGAGGGGAACGGGTGGCCATGGCGGCCTCAGTGGGAGGCCGGCAGCACGCGCGGCACGGCGTAGTCGCGGCCGATGCGGTGGCGGGCGCCGAAGTAGTTGCAGCGCGCCCGCTCGCTCAACGCGTCGAGCGCGACGCGGCCGGTGGCGTCGCAGGGAAAGGCCAGTGCGCGTCCTTCGTGGAAGAGCGACTGGAAGCGCAGTTCGTAGGCGGGCGAGGTGTTCATCGCAGGTCCTCCGGGGGTGAGCCTGTATTTCGCGCCCCGGGGATTGCGGCGGGGTTTCGTGCCGGCGCCGGGTGATTACCGTTGAAACGCGGGGGCCCTGGTGGAAACGAGACTTGCGTCACGCCCTACAACTGGTTACAACCCCAGCGGCTCCTGGCGACGCACCCGCGGTCGAACGGAGACCGCAGCTCAAGGAGGCCGGCATGACTGACACACGCAAGCAGGACTACCAGGAATCCCGCATCGAGGAAGAACCGATCCTCGGCCCGGTGCTCGCGATGCCCGACGGGCGCGTGCAGCCGCTGAGCTGGCTGGACCGGCTGATGCTGAGGCTGCACCTGACGAATGCCCGCGCGCTAGAGGCGCGGTACTTCGCGACCTGAGCCATGCGCCGCCCGAACCGCCTGGCAGGCTCCCACCACCTGCCCGGCGTGTTGAGGCTCGCCGTTCCGGTGTTCGTCGCGCATGAGCAGCGTGYGCTGCGCTGGCTGCTGGCGTTGGCGGATCGGGCGCGCCGCCGGATCACGCCATCTCGCCGATAGGGACTGGGCCAAGCGGGTCTCTTCACGCCTGCAGAATGCTAGACTAGTCAGGTAACTAGTCTTTTAGAGGTTTCCCGTGAGAGCTTGGCCCGTCCAGGATGCAAAAGCGCGCTTCAGCGAGTTTCTCGAAGCCTGTCTCGCGGACGGACCGCAGATGGTGACGAAGCGCGGTGCCGAGGCTGCCGTGCTGGTGCCGGCTTCGGAATGGCGACGGCTGCATGCCGCTGCAAAGCCATCACTGAAAGAACTGCTGCTGTCGAACGATGCACGCACGGAGCAGCTCGTTCCGCCGCGGGGTGCTGCCCGCCGGCGCCGCGTCGACCCGATGCCTTGAGTGGCATGTACCTGCTCGATACCAACGTCATTTCCGAGTTGCGTCGGCCTCGCCCCCATGGGGCCGTCATTGCATGGCTCGAATCGGTTGCCGACGGCGATCTGCACGTGTCGGCCGTGACCTTGGGCGAGGTCCAGGCCGGCATCGAGCTCACCCGGGAACAGGACGCGACGAAGGCCGCGGAAATCGAGCAGTGGGCCGACAGGGTCGCGGCGTCTTACAACGTTCTCCCGATGGACGCCGAAACGTTCCGCGAATGGGCACGGCTCATGCATCGACGCTCCGACACGCTGTATGAAGACGCGATGATCGCGGCGACGGCGAAGCGGCACAAACTCATCGTGGTCACGCGCAACGTCGGCGACTTTTCGCAGTTCGGAGTCGACCTGTTCAATCCATTCGAAGCCAAACCCTAGCGCACCACATCCACCGCGACCGAGAACACATATCCCGCGCCGCGCTGCGTGACGATGAAGCCCGGATTCGCCGGATCGGCCTCGATCTTTCGCCGCAGCCGCAGGATCTGCACGTCGATCGAGCGGTCGTAGACCTCGGCGTTGTGCAGCCGTGACAACTCCAGCAGCTGGTCGCGCGTCAGCGTGCGCTGCGGCGCGCTCAGGAAGGCCGCGAGCAGGCTGAACTCGCCGTTGGTCAGCTCCACCTGGCGGTCATCGGGCGACTTCAGGCGCCGCAAGCCGACGTTCAACTCCCAGCCCGCGAAGCGGTAGGCCCGCACCCGCGTCATCGCATCGGCCACGCTGGCCTGCGCCTGCGCGCGGCGCAGCAGCGCCCGGATGCGTGCCAGCAGCTCGCGCGTGCTGAAGGGCTTGGTTAGGTAGTCGTCGGCGCCGAGCTCCAGGCCCATCACGCGGTCGGCCTCTTCGGCGCGGCCGGTCAGCATCAGGATCGGAATCGCCGAGGCCTCGCGCAGCCGGCGCGCGATCTGCATGCCGTCCTCGCCCTGCAGACGCACGTCCAGCACCACCAGGTCGACCACCTCGCGCGCCATCACCGCGGCCAGGTCGCGGCTGTTGCCCACCGCCGTCACCTGCAGCTCGTTCGCGCCGAGATAGTCCACCAGCAGCTCGCGGATGGCCGCGTCGTCGTCCACCGCCAGCACGTGCGGCAGGTGGCTGCGGGCGGCGGGAACAGGTTCGGTGGTCACGGTTGCAAGCATATTCACCCCGTCTTGCGATGCAAGCCATCCGACAGGGCAGCCGCCAGGCTGCGCGCGATGTCGTGCGACGCGAGCGGCTTGCACAGCACCTCGCTGACGCCGTTCTCCTGCGCCCGTGCCGCCAGCGCCGGGCTGACGAAACCGCTCATCAGCACCACCGGCAGCGCGGGCCGGATGCGGCGGACCTCGGCCACCAGCTCGGAGCCGGTCATGCCGGGCATGGCCTCGTCCGACAGCAGCGCGTCGAAGCGCTGCGGATCGGCGCGGAAGGCGGCCAGCGCAGCGCTGCTGGACGAGAAGCCGACCGGTTCGTAGCCCAGCCGCGCGAGCAGTTCCTCGCCCAGGCGCACCAGCGCCTCCTCGTCGTCGACCAGCAGGATGACCTGGCCCTGCCCTGCCGCCACCGCCGGCTCCGCCGCCGCCGGCCGCACCGCCACGTAGCGCTGCCAGGGCAGGTAGGCCGTGAAGCATGAGCCGGTGCCCGGCCGGCTGTCGACCGCGATGCCGCCGCCCAGGTCGGTGACGATGCCGTGCACCAGCGACAGGCCGAGCCCGGTGCCGACGCCGACCTCCTTGGTCGTGAAGAACGGGTCGAAGATGCGCTCCAGCAGCACCGCCGGGATGCCATGGCCGGTGTCGCGCACCGCCAGCCGCACGTAGAGGCCGGGCGGCAGGCTGCTGGTGGCCACGGTGAGCGGCGCATCGAGCGTGACGACGTCCACCGACACCCCCAGTTCGCCCTCGGCCTTCATCGCCTGCACCGCATTCGCGCACAGGTTCATCACCACCTGGTGGATCTGCGTCGGGTCGCCCAGCACGCCGGCGTCGTCGGCGGCCAGCGTACGCGTGAGGCGCACGCCCGGCGGCAGCGACGCGGCCACCGCGTCCAGCTCTTCGGTCACCACCGCCTGCACCGGCACCGGCACGCGGTCGCCCATGCCGCTGCGGCTGAACGCGAGGATGCGCTCGACCAACGACTTGGCGCGCAGCCCCGCGGCCAGCGCCGCATCCACGTGGCGGCGCAGCGCGCTGCCGGCCGGTGCGTCCTTCTGCGCCAGCTCGCCGTAGCCGAGGATGGCCGACAGGATGTTGTTGAAATCGTGCGCGATGCCGCCGGCCAGCGTGCCGATGGCCTCCAGCTTCTGCGCCTGCCGCAGCTGCTGCTCCAGCCGGTCGCGCTGGCTCTCGGCGTTCTTGCGTGCGCTGATGTCCTCCATCGAGCCGGCCATGCGGTAGGGCCGGCCGGCCGCGTCGCGCAGCGCGACGCCGCGCTGCCGGTACCAGTGCCATTCGCCGGAATGGTGCTGCACCCGGTACTCGACCGCGAAATGCGGCGTCGCGCCGCGCAGGTGCTCGGCGATGGCGCGCCGCACCATCACCCGGTCGTCGGGGTGGTAGGTGGTGCGCGCGATCCATTCCTTGCGCGGGCGCAGCGGGTCGCCGAGCACCTGGTAGGTGAGCCGCTGCGCGCGCGGCGACAGGAACAGCATGTCGCTCGCCAGGTCCCAGTCCCACAGGCCTTCGTTCGAGCCGTCGACGGCCAGCTGGTAGCGTTCTTCCGAGCTGCGCAGCGCCTCCTTCGACTGCTGCAGCGCCTCTTCGGCGCGCTTGCGCGCATCGATGTCGCTGACCGAGCCGGCCATGCGCAGCGGCCGGCCGTCCGCGTCGCGCACGCACATGCCGCGCGCGCGGATCCAGCGGTAGCCGCCGTCGGCCGTGCGCACGCGGAACTCGCCCTCGTAGGCGGGGGTGTCGCCGGCCAGGTGGGCGGTGATGGCGGCATTGCGCTGCGGCAGGTCGTCGGGGTGCAGCTGCTGCGCCATCTCGTCGAACCAGGAGTCGATCGACTGCGTCTCGCGGCCAAGCGGCATGCCGACGATCTCGCGCGCGCGCAGCGAGCCGAAGGCCTGGCCGGTGGCGTAGTTCCAGTCCCAGATGCCGTCGTCCGAACCCGTGACGGCGACCGCGAAGCGCTCCTCGCTTTCCTGCCGTGCCACCTCGGCGCGCTTGCGCGCATCGATGTCGCTGACCGAGCCGGCCATGCGCAGCGGCGTGCCGGCCGCGTCGCGCGTGCACAGCGCACGCACCCGCACCCAGCGGTAGCCGCCATCAGGGTGGCGCACCCGGTACTCGCATTCGTAGGCCGGCGTCAGCCCGTCCAGGTGGGCACGGATGCCGGACTCGCGGCGCGGCGCGTCGTCCGGGTGCAGGTTCAGCGACGCGACCAGCGCGTCCAGCGGCTGCAGCTGCGGCTCGGGCGGCAGGCCCTGCAGCTCGCGGGCGCGCGACGACTCGAAGGCCATGCGGGTCGTGAAATCCCAGTCCCACATGCCGTCGTCCGAACCGGCGGCCGCCAGCCGGTAGCGTTCCTGCGAGGCCTCGAGCGATTCGCGCGCGCTCTGGATGCGCGCCAGCTGGCGCATCGCCAGGCCCAGCAGGAAGGCGGCGAACGCGCCCAGGCCCAGCGTGCGCAGCACGGTGCCGATGGCCTGTGCGCGCCACGGCGCGAGCGCGACGTCGACGTCGCGCGTGACGATCACCGCCAGCGGGTAGTCGGGCACCAGGCGCAGCGCGCCGAAGCGCTCGACGCCGTCGAGCGGGCTCTTGTTGCGCGTGGGCGCCGGAGCCGACGCCGCGATCAGCTGGTCCACCAGCGCGAAGCGCTTGCCCAGCGCCTGGTTGGCCGGTGGGTGCCGCGCCAGCAGCGCACCGTCGCGGCGCACCAGCGCCACGCGCGTGCCCTGCTCCGGATAGGCGTCGCGGTAGAAATCCTGGAAGTAGGCGATGCGGCCCGGCGCGCCGACGGCACCGGCGAAGCGCCCGTCCGGGGTGACCAGCCGGCGCCCCATCGGGAACACCCAGTTGCCATTGCCCGGGCTGATGCGCGCATCGGCGATCACCAGCCCGGTCTCGCCGCCCTGCAGGCGGCGGAACGCATCTTCCTTCGAGACGTTGAGCGGCAGCAGCTGGGTGCTCGGCCGCACCGAGACGGCGCGCACCGTGCCGTCCGGGCGGAACACCACCAGCCCGTCGATCTGCACCAGGCCGGCGGCCTGCTCCTTCAGGTAGGCGTGCAGCTGGTCGTCGTCGGCTTCCAGCAGCCGGCCGCTCTGCAGCTGTTCGGCCAGGTGGCGCAGCACCACGTCGACCGCCTGCACGCCGCGCGCGGTCTGCTCGGCGATCACGCGCGCCTGGGCATCGAGCTCGCGCCCGGTGTCGGCCACCGCGGCGCGGTGGCTGCGCACGATGTCGAAAGCGGCCAGCACGAAGGTGGCGGCGATGAACAGGCCGCCCAGCCACGCGATGCTGCGCGGCGTCCAGCGGTGCGTCGTCCAGGCTTTCATGCACGCGCCGGCAGCAGCTCGTCGACCGCCGCCAGCAGCGCATCGCGCGCCAGCGGCTTGGGCAGCACCGCCGCGACGCCCAGGCTGCGCGCCGCATCGCCCTGGCTCGCGACGCCGCCGAAGAAGGTGGACGACAGCGCCAGCACCGGCGTGCCGGGGTGGGCCTGCGCCAGCTGGCGCAGGCGCGGCGCGGCCTGGCGCGGGAACGGAATGTCGACCAGCAGCAGGTCGATCGCGCCAACGCCGTCGCCCTGGCCGTCGTGCGCCGTGACGAGCGTGGCCCGCTCCGCCATCCAGACCGCCAGCAGCGCGGCCAGGTCGGGGTCGGCGTCGACCACGCGGACCCGGGGGCGCGGATCGCGTTCAGGCATGGGCGCCCGCCGGCAGGGGGTCGCGGGCCGCCCGGATGGCGGCCGCGATCTCGGGCGGGAACGGCACGGCGCGCCGCGCCCGGGTGTCCAGGTGCACCGCCACCAGGTCCATGGTCGCGGCGATCTCGCCGGCCGCGTCGTTGAACATGGTCTGGCGCAGCAGCACCACCTTGTCGCGCAGCTCGGTCACGGCCGAGTGCACCGACACCACGTCACCGGCCAGCAGTTCGCGCCGGTAGTGGATGCGCTGCTCGACGGCGGCCATGCCGCGTCCGTGCGTGCGCAGCCAGGCGGGTGCCAGGCCGAAGCGGGTGAACAGGTTCCAGATCGCCTCGTCGAACTTGCCGACGTACCACATGACGTTCATGTGGCCCATGTGGTCGCAGTGCCAGGGGTAGACGGTGCCGCGGTAGGTCAGCACGGAGGTGTCGCTCATCGGGGTCTCCATCGCGCGGGGTGCGCACCCTGATGGTTCGCGATGGTGATGCAGATTGCGTTTCCCGGGGCGGCCCTTGTGTTTCAACTGAAACCTGGCGCCGGTGCGGCCAGGAATTCGAGCACCGCGCTGTAGCGCGCATGGCGGATCGCCGAGCCGATCGCGGTGCCCTTCCAGCCGCGCGCCAGCGCATCGCTCGACACCTTGGCGGTGTCGACGCCCAGCGCCGCGTCGAGCGCGCCCTGCAGGCGCGGGCGCTGCGGGTAGGGCCGCTCCTCGAAGCCGGTGCGGCCGCGCGCATCGCATTCGCAGGCCAGCAGCAGCTCGGAGAAGCGCTGCGGGCGGCGCCACACGTCGCAACGGTCGAACAGCCGCATCACGGCCGACGCATCCAGCTGCAGGCTGCGGTGCACGTTGCCGTGCTCGCGCGCCACCGCCTCGGCCAGCTCGCGGCACTCGGTGGGCACCTTCAGGCGCTGCGCCACGTCCTGCACCAGCGCGACGCTGCGCGCCTCGTGCGCGATGTGGCGCGGCAGGTCCTCGACCGGCGTCGTGCCCTTGCCGAGGTCGTGGCCGAGGCAGGCGAAGCGCACCGCCAGCGGCGCCTGCAGGCGGGCCGCCATGTCGAGCACCAGCATCAGGTGCACGCCGGTGTCGACCTCGGGATGGTGCGCCGGCGGCTGCGGCACGCCCCAGAGCCGGTCGACCTCGGGCAGCAACCGGGCCAGCGCACCGCAACTGCGCAGCACCTCGAACATGCGCGACGGCGTGTCTTCCATCAGGCCGCGCGACAGCTCCTGCCAGACGCGCTCGGGCACCAGCGCGTCGACCTCGCCGATCTCGACCATGTGGCGCATCAGCGCCTCGGTCTCGGGCGCGACGGTGAAATCGGGCAGGCGCGCGGCGAAGCGCGCCAGGCGCAGGATGCGCACCGGGTCTTCGGCGAAGGCCGGCGAGACGTGGCGCAGCAGCTTGTCCTGCAGGTCGCGCCGGCCACCCCAGGGGTCGACCAGGGTGCCGTCTTCATCCTGCGCCATCGCGTTGATGGTCAGGTCGCGGCGCTGCAGGTCTTCTTCGAGCGTGACGCTCGGGTCGGCATGGAAGGCGAAGCCGTGGTAGCCGGGAGCGGTCTTGCGCTCGGTGCGCGCGAGGGCGACTTCTTCCTTGGTGTCGGGGTGCAGGAAGACCGGGAAGTCCTTGCCGACCGGCACGTAGCCGGCCTCGACCAGCTCGTGCGGCGTCGCGCCGACCACGACCCAGTCGCGGTCGTTGACCGGGCGGCCCATCAATGCATCGCGGACTGCGCCGCCGACCATCCAGGTTTTCATGGCGGGCAGTTTACGGGGCGTCCTTTCATCCTGTGTCGACGCCCAGCGCCGCCAAGCGGGCCTGAAAGGCTGCCACGACGTCCGCAGCCTTACCCTCCCCGGCATGGGGGAGGCGTGCCAGCACATCGCGCAATGCCTCCATCTCGCCAGGCTGCGGTTGCCGCCCGTCAACGAGGCAGACGACCTCGATGTCGAGAATTGTCCGGTCCAGTACCAGCAGGGCTGGCTCCTGAGCGACGCGCTCCAGGAACTGCGGGGGATCGTCCCCCACCTGGAAATTCTTGTTGTACGCCATCGCAGCAAGCCATGCGCTTCTCACGTTCAGCACGGTGCGAAGTTCCGCTTCGTCCTTTGCGTTGCCGAATGCATTGCCCAGCAATGAACCGCAACGGACCAACTCCTGTGGCGCATTCGCGAAGCGACTTCGCAACAAGTCAAGGGCTTCCGATGACGAAATGGGCTCACCACCCAGGAGGCAGAAGACCTGGCCGAACTCCTTCCTGGATTGCTCGGTCGGAGAGCCCTCGTCATTCCCGGCATCGGAGCAGCAACAGCACCTCCACCACGACGCTGCTCCGACGCTCATGTCTTGGGCCCAGGCTGACACCCTCGCCACGGCCGCGTGCATCACATCACAGGCAAGCCGGCGAGATGCTTCCTTCGTAACCCGGCCCGCCTGTCCGTTCCATCGGCGTGATCAGCGCGACGTCCGGTACGGCTCCTCGAACGCCAGGAAATCCGCTTCGCCCAGCGCATCGCGGCACCAGGCATCGACGCCCGGCAACTCGCGCACCCGCTGCACATAGGCCGCGATCGCGGCCGGCAGCGGCGGCTTGTAGGTCAGCAGCCGCATCACGACCGGTGCGAAGTAGGCATCGGCGATCGTGAAGCTGCCGAACAGCAACGGCCCGCCGTGCTGCTGCAGCAGCTCGCCCCACAGCTGCACCAGCCGGTCCAGGTCGGCGCGCACTGCGGGCTGCTCGCGCAACAGGCGCTCGCCGACCTCGGGCAGCGAGGCCTCGACGTTCATCGGGAAGTGATTGCGCAGCGCGCCGAAGCCCGAATGCATCTCGGCGCACACGCTGCGCGCGCGCGCCCGGGCCTTGGTGTCCGCCGGCCACAACTGCTTGGCCGGGAACTTCTCGGCCAGGTACTCGGCGATCGCCAGCGTGTCCCACACCGCGAAGCCGTCGTCCACCAGCAGCGGCACGCGCCCGGTCGGCGAATGGCGGGCCAGCTCGGTCTTGAACTTCGAATCGGGTTCGAACGAATCGAAGCGGATCTTGACCTCGTCGAACGGAATGCCGGCCTGCTTCAGCAGCACCCACGGGCGCATGGACCAGGACGAGTAGTTCTTGTTGCCGATGTAGAGCTGCATGGCGGGACCTCGGGGTGGCGAGTCAACGTAGGGCCGGCCATCGTAGGCGAGGTCGCACGCCCGACCGATGAGACTTGCGAATGAACCCCATGCCGGGCGCGCATGCGCTGCATCCGCGTCGGTGCCGCCTTCAGTGCCGCCCGGCCTGCCGCCGCCACGCCTCCAGCCGCGCCGGCCCGGCCTTCCAGCCCAGGTAGTCCGGCGCCACCGCCTCCAGCGCGCTGCGCCGCACGCCCAGCGCGTCCAGCCCCGGCAACGCGTCGTTCGCGACGTTCGGCACCTTCATCGAGTCGAGGTTGTCGCGCGACATCAGCGGCTCGCCCGGCAGCCACTCCATCAGCCCGGCCTGCAGCCGCGCCAACCCGTCCGGCAGCGCCCACACCGGCCGCGGATGCCCGGACCACCGACCGGCCAGCCGCACCAGCTGTTCCAGCGTGTACACCTTCGGCCCGGCGCAGTCGTAGCAGCGCGCCGCGACGGCGCCGCGCGCCAGCGTCTGCGCGATGGCCGCCGCCACGTCCTGCACCCACACCGGCTGGAAGCGCGCGTCGGCGCCGCCCAGCGGCACGACCGGCAGCAGCCGCTGCAACTGCGCGAACAGGTTCATGAAGCGGTCTTCCTCGCCGAACATCACCGACGGCCGCAGCACCGTCACGTCCAGCCCCGACTGCAGCAGCACCGCCTCGGCGGCGGCCTTCGAGCGCAGGTACATGCTGGGCGCACCGGCCTGGGCGCCGAGCGCGCTGACGTGCACCAGCCGGCGCACGCCGGCATGGCGGCAGGCATTGGCGACGCGGTTCGGCAGGTCGACGTGCACGCGCTGGAAATCGACCTCGCGCCCGTGCAGGATGCCGACCAGGTTGACCACCGCATCGCGGCCCGCCACCAGCTGCGCCAGCTGGCGGTCGTCCTGCAGGTCGGCCTGCACCAGCTCGACCGTCGGCAGCAGCTGGATCGCCCGCGCGCGCTGCAGGTGCCGCGTCGGCACCGTCAGGCGCCCGCCGGCAGCGCCGTTGCGCTGCATCAGCTCGGCGCACAACGCGCGGCCGACGAATCCGGAACCACCGAGGACGAGCAGGTCGGGCATGGCGGTACCTGGCAGGGGGATCAGGGCAGGTTGGTGTCCGGCGGCGGCGCCGTCGGTTCGCGCGGCCCCACCGGCTTGCCCAGCTTCGCCTTCAGCGAGCCGGTCTGCAGCGCGGTCGGGTCGTTCAGCAGCGTCGAGTACAGCAAGGTGTTGGCCATCACCTTCTTCACGTAGTCGCGCGTCTCGTTGAACGGGATGTTCTCGATCCAGATCGCCGGCTCGAGCTTCGGCCCTTCGCGCCAGCGCCGCGGCCGGCCCGGGCCGGCGTTGTAGGCGGTGGCGCTCAGCACCTGCGAGCCGCCGAAATCGTCGAGCAGCAGGCGCAGGTAGCTCGCGCCCAGCTGCACGTTGGTCGGCACGTCGAAGATCTGCGCCGGGTCGTAGGCCATGCCGATGCGCTTGGCCACGTTCTTCGCGGTCGGCTGGATCACCTGCATCAGCCCGTAGGCGTTGGCGCTGGAGCGGATGTCGGACTGGAAGCGCGATTCCTGGCGCATCACGCCATAGATCAGCGCCGGGTCGACCGCGGTGGTCTTGGCGGCGCCCATCACCTCGTTGCGGAACGGCGTCGGGTAGCGCTGCGCAATGTCGATCTCGCCCTTGGTGCGGTCGCTGGTGTTGACGCAGCGGTCCCAGACCCGGCGGTCGCAGGCCAGCTGCGCGGCGGCCAGCAGCTCGCGCTCTTCCATGCCGCGCAGCGTGAAGTTCCATTCGCGCACGCCCTCGCTGCGCAGGCCGATGGACACCAGCACCAGCGCCCGCGCCAGGCCGGGCTGGCGCGCGGCGGCATCGCGCTCGTCCTGTGTCAGCGCCTGCGGTGCGGCCGGCAGCGTGATCGGCTGGCCCAGCTCTTCGGCGGCCAGCATGCCGTAGAAGCCGAACTGGCCGGCAATGCCGGTCAACATCTCGGTGGCCTGCGCGCGCAGCGCATCGCCTTCGGACGAATCCTTGGCCAGCGCCCGCAGCGCGCGCGCCTTCCAGTACACCCAGGTGGCGTCGCGCTGCTCGCCCGGGTTCATCGCGTCGATGGCCTGCACCACCTGCTGCCAGCGCGGTGCGCCTTCGGCGGCGCGCAACGCGGCGCGTGCCTTCCAGGCGAGCGTCTCGTCGGCCCAGTCGATCGGCGTCGAGGCCTTGGCCGACAGCAGCGCCGCGCGCGTGAAGTAGCCGGAGGCCTCGGGCAGCAGCTTCAGCGCCGCCTGCTTGCCCACCGCGGCCCAGGCCCAGGCCGCGAGTTCGGGCGGCAGCGCCGCCTCCCACTTGCCGGTCAGCAGGTTGGCGGCCAGTTCGGGGTCGCTCGCGGCCAGGCGCATCAGCGCCAGCGTGTTCAGCTGGTTGGCCTGACGGCCGCCGAGTGCGCGCGTCAGGTAGCGCGCCGGGTTGTCGGCCAGGTCGTCGACGTCACTGGCGGCCCGGGTGCTGACCATCAGCGCCGCCTGGCGTGCCGCGCGCGGCTTGTTGCCGTCGATCGCGAGGCGCGCCTTGCGCCAGGCGTCGGCCTCGGTGAGCTGCTTCGCGTCGTACAGCGTCGCGGCCAGCAGCGCGCAGCCATCGTCGGCCTCGCGCTGCGCGAACCAGGCGGCGCGGGCGGCCACCCGCACGTCCTTGCCGTCCAGCTGGTCGGCCAGCAGCGCATAGCACGAAACCTCGCGGTCGTCGTTCATCCGGAAGCTCGGGAAATCGGCGGCCAGCGTCTTGAAGTCGCGGCGGCGGCCGAGCTCGAGCAGCCAGTCGTTGCGCAGCCGGTCTTCGACGTAGGTGCCGCGCCAGCGCGCATAGAAGGCGGCGATCTCGTCGGCCTGCACGAATTGCAGGCGCTGGCCGATCTCCCAGTAGTCGATCCACATCGCGAGCGGGTTGCGCTCGGCGATCGCGCTGTCGCGCAGCGCGGCCAGGCGGGCGCGGTCTTTCTTGCGCAGCGCCTCGCGGGCTTCGAGCACCGCGTCGTTGCCGCTTTGCGCGCAGGCCGGGAAGCCGTGGGCCAGCACGGCCGCGGCCATGCCTTTCAGCATCCACCGCGTCATGGCCAGGCCATATGATTTGTATTTGCTCACGCTGTCCTTCCACCGTGCCGATCCAGACGACCGACCCCGAGGCCCGCAAAAAGTTGCGCCGGCAATTGCTGGACGCCCGCACCGCATTCGCCGCATCGCCCGCGGGCGCGGCGGCCGAAGCCGCGCTGGCCGCCCACCTCGGACTTGTTCTCGATCAACTCGAACCCGAGTGCCTCGGCGTGTACTGGCCCATGCGCTCCGAATTTAACGCAGCACGCCTGTGGGATGGCGATCGATCGCATGCCGCCTTGCGACGCGCATTGCCATTCACGCAACGCGTGCCGCCGCAGATGCACTACCGGCTGTGGGACGGCACGCCGCCCGGCCTGCGGGACGAGTGCGGCATCCCCGCCACCGCAGGTGCCGCGGTGGTGCCCGACGTGGTGCTGGCGCCCTGCGTCGGCTTCAGCGACAGCGGCTGGCGCCTGGGGTATGGCGGCGGCTATTTCGACCGCTGGCTCGCGCTGCACCCGCACGTCACCGCGATCGGCATCGCGTGGGAGCTGGGCCGGCTCAGCGAGGCCGAGCTCGCACCGCAGGCGCACGACCTGCCGCTCGCGCTCATCGTGACCGAGCGCGGCGTGGTGAGCTGACCAGCTCGGGCACTGCTGCCGCGAGGCCCTGCACGGTGCGCGCCGACTGCGCGGTGAGCATCGCGTGCGTGCGCTCGCCCTGCTCGATCAGCCAGTCGCGGAAGCGCTGCACCTCGGGCCGCGCCACCGACAGCGGCGACACCACCATCCAGTAGGCGTGCGGCGCATCGATGCGGCCTGCGGGGCCGAAGGGTTCGACCAGGTCGCCGCGTTCCAGCGAGTCGGCCACCAGCGCCATGCGCGCCAGCGCGACGGCCTGCCCGGCCAGCGCGGTCTGCACCTGCTGGTAGGTGAAGTTGAGGTACATCCACCGGCGCGGCTGCAATCCCGCCTGGCCGTGCAGCGTCAGCCAGCGGCGCCAGCTGAGGAACTCGGCGGTCGGGCGGTTGTCGTCCTCTTCCGCCAGCGTGTGGCCGGCCAGGTCGGCCGGCACCGACAGCGGCGGCGCCTGGCCGCGCGCGATCTGCTCGGCCAGCCACGGGCTGATGGCGGGCGTCAGCGTCTCGCCGAACAGGCGCGGCGTGCCCTGCGGCACGAGGTGCTCGCCGCCGTAGCGCAGCACGATGTCGATCTCGGGATCGTCCAGGTCGACCACCATGTCGGTGGCGGAGACGCGGATGTCGATGTCGGGGTTGGCGCGCTGGAAGGCCTCGAGCCGCGGCAACAGCCACATCGAGACGAAGGACGCGAAGGTGTTGACCGTGACGCGGCGGCGCCCGCGCGAGGTGCGGATGTGGCGCACGGCCGTGTCGAGCCGCTCGAGCGACGGCGCCACCGCACGCAGCAGCAGCTGGCCGTCGTTGGTCAGCTCGACCGAGCGCGTGCCGCGGTTGAAGAGCGGCGCGCCCAGCTCCTCTTCCAGCCCCTTGATCTGCCGGCTGATGGCCGATTGCGTGAGGTGCAGCTCGTCGGCGGCGGCGCTGAAGCTGAGGTGGCGGGCGACCGCCTCGAACGCGCGGATCGGGCCGACCGAGAGCGGGCGATGGCGTGGCTGATTCATGAGCGGATGGTATCAATACCCGCCCGTTAACTCATTGGACCGGGCTCGGATGCCCCTCTAAAGTTCACTCCATACCTGTGAAGGAGATGCGAGATGGCTACCCCGACCGTGATGCGTAATTTTCAACAATCCCAAGCCGCCAGCTGGACCGTGGCCCCCGGTGAAGCGCGTCCGCTTTCGATCGGCCCGGGCTCGCGCTGGCTGCGCGTGACCGAAGGCCGGCTGTGGCTGACGCTGCCCGGCACGGCCGACGAGCCGGCGCAGGACGTGTGGCTGGAAAGCGGCGAAGGCATCGCGCTGCCGGAGGGCAGCAAGGCCTTGCTCGAGGCCTGGCCCAGCGCGTCGTTCCAGCTGCTGGTGCCGCCGGATGCGTGCAAGCACGGCAAGAGCCTGGTGCAACGCGTCAGCGAACAGCTTTCTTCGCGACTGCACGCTGCTTCGCCGGCGCTGCACGCGGCTTGACGGTCTTGCGGGCCTTGGCGGCGTGGGCGCGCAGCCCCGCCTCCATCGCGAGCCGCGCCCACGGGCGCATCAGCGCGGGCGATTCCATCGCCTCATCCGGCGCGGTGTAGTAGCTGATCGACACCTGCTTGCCGCCGCCGGCCTCGTAGACAAAGGGCTGGCAGCCGATTCCCTCGAAGCGCGCCCGCGTCGCGTCATCGGCCTTGAGGTACAGGCGCTCCTGGAAGATCAGCGCGACGAACACGTCGTCGACGTAGAAGCCGTGACCGCCGAACATGCGGCGCGAACGCGCCGGCCCGAGCGAGCCGAGCAGCTCGACGCAGTAGCGGGCGAATTCATCCTTCGGTGATGCGGTGCTGGCCATGCGCCGATGTTAGGGGCTGTCAACACGACGGGAAGGCTGCGTCACAATGCCCCGATGGCCACTCCTGACACGTCTTCCACCCTCGCGGTGCTGCGCATGAAGCTCATCGCCGACCGGCAGGCCCTGCCTGACCGGCTGGAACGCGCGGTGCAACTGCAGAGCATGCTGCGCATCTGGCTGGTGAGCCGGCGCGAAACACTGATCGGCGGCTACTGGCCGATCAAGGGCGAGTTCGATCCGCTGCCGGCGCTGTTCCGCTGGAGCGAAGGCGGACCGGGCCGGCGCATCGGCTTGCCGGTGATGGACCGCACCGACGGCACCTTGCGCTTCCATGTCTGGTACCCGGGCTGCCCGACCGAGCTGGATGCGCACGACATCCCGAAGCCCAAGGGCACCGAGCAGTTCCAGCCTGAGTTGTTGTTGCTGCCGTGCGTGGGGTATGGCACCGAGGGGGCCAGACTTGGGTATGGCGGCGGGTTCTACGACCGCTCAGTCGCGGCACTGACGCCGCGGCCGGTCACGGTCGGGCTTTGCTATGCGCACGGCTTCCTGCCGATGCTGCGCGCAAAACCCGATGAAAACCCGCTCGATGCCGTCATCACCGAGGAAGGCGTGATGTGGAACAAGTGACCGACGATCCCCGGATTGGCATCCGGGGTCTCCGCACAAAGATGCTGGTTCGGCAAAGGCGCGGGCGGGCAGGCTGGGGAGCGCCAATAGGGATGGGGCGCCGGAGCTGGCTGCTTTCGAGGCCCGCGTGCGCAGCACGCTTCGTGATCTGACTGTCGCCGACTGTTTGACCACAGCG
>NZ_JBFUEB010000128.1:0-16173 GCF_056404395.1 Rhizobacter sp. P2_D12
CCCATGAATCGAGCAGGTAGCGCACGCCGTCGATCGCGTCTTCCCAGAAGAAGTAGCCGAGCGTGAAGCTCAGCCCGACGAGCAGGGCCAGCGGCAGCAGGGACAGGACGATGACGCGCGGATGCAAACAATAGGCAGCGGCGCGCCAGAAGGAATCGAACAGCGGTTTCACCATGGGGCCGCAGAATAACCCGTAGCCCGGATGCCCATCCGGGATGCCTTCAAGCGCGTCGGCCGAACGCCCTCTTCAACCCCAGCCACTGCTGGTGCCAGAACCCCTGCCCGTACTCGCGCCCCCCGGCCTCGGGCAGTTGGTCGCGGATGCCCGTCGGGTCGTAGCGCAGCTCGAAGTTGGCGGTGCGGAACAACACGTCCCAGAGGGGAAACAGCACCGCGAAGTTGTGCCCGCCCAGCGTGCCGCGCCCGGCCGACTCGTGGCCCAGCCCGATGCTGTGGTGCAGCCGGTGGAAGCGCGGGCTGACGAACACGCGCTCGAACACCGGCCCGAACCACATCCGCAGGTTGGCATGCGACAGGCTTTCGAGCAGCTGCGTGCAGGCCACCACCGCGATGAACTGCCCCGGCGGGATGCCGATCAGCCGCGCGACGACGACGATGATGCTGTCGCGGATCAGGTCGTCGAGCAGGTGGTTGCGGTTGTCGCTCCACATCGTCATCTGGCGCTGGCTGTGGTGCAGCGAATGCAGGCCCCACCACCAGTGGAATTGATGCTGGCCGCGGTGGATCCAGTAGTCGACGAAATCGAACACCAGCAGGTAGGCGACCAGGCTGAACCACGCGGTGTCGGTGACGCCGGGCCACCACGGCCCGAAGGCCTGGTCGAGCTGCCAGGTCGGCAGTCCGGCCAGGCGCGCAGCGCCGAAGGCCTCGTCGAAGAACGGGTCGACCGCGAAGAACAGCCCGACGCGGAACAGCCCGAGCCGGTGGATCAGCGTGTACAGCACGTCGTTGCGCACCGCGCGGCGATCGGTCACCGGCTCGACCGGCCGCCAGCGCTCGAGCGTGCCGATCACCACCAGCAGCACGACGATCTGCAGCACGCCCACCAGCAGCCAGCCGGTGGCATCGAACGCATCCTCGACGACGTTGCCCAGGCCCAGTTGAAAAGCCAGTGGTTGGACGACGCCTTCGAACAATGCCTGCTGGACCTGGCCGAAGGCGTCGGTGAAGGCGAGCAACAGGCGATCGAGCATGGCGGGAAAGGGGTTACTCAGTGCCGGGCGGCATCACGGTAGTCCGGATGATCGCGCAGCGTCATGAAGCAGAAATGGCGGTCCTTCAGACCCTGGATCAGCGGCTCGAGCACGGCGGGCGCCCACGGGTCCTGGCGCGACCAGATGCCCAGGTGGGCCAGCAGCACGTCGCCGGGACGGATGTGATCCAGCGCGCGCTGCAAAAGTTGCGCGTTCGGGAAACGATCGCTCGGCAATTCATCCCCCAGGAAGCCGGCCGGGCTCCACGCCACGTGCGTCCAGCCGCAGGCCTTGGCGGCGGCCAGCAGGGCCGGCGAGGTCTTGCCCCCGGGCGCACGGAACAGGTGCGGCATCGTTTGCCCGGTCATCGCGTGGAAGCGGTCGGCCGGGCGCTGCAGCTCGGCGCAGTACTGTGCCGCGGTCCAGGTCAGCAGCTTGCCGGCATCCGGGCCGGCGCTCGGCCGCACCTTGAAACCGCCCTTCGCGTCGCCGCTCTTCACGTCCGCCACCCAGTAGACGTGGTCGAAGGTGTGCGAGCCGAACGCATGGCCTTCGGCGGCACGGGCCTTCCACCACGGCGCCCATTCGTCGTCCAGGCTGGATCCGTCGGTCTTGGTCTTCTCGTTGGCGAGGAAGAACGTGGCCTTGACCTGCTGGCGCTGCAGCACCTGCGCCACCAGCGGGGCCACGCCCATGTGGCCGGTGTCCAGCGTCAGGTAGACGGGCTTGTCGCAGCCCGCCGCATGGACGTTGCCGGCCAGCAGCGCGGCGATCAAGGCCAGGCTAGCGGCGCGACGCATGGTTCAGCGTCCACACGCCGTGCGGCGAGCGGCCCACCGCCACCTGGCGAATCACCTGCTTCTTGTCGATGTCGATCAGCGTCAGCTTGCGGGCCCAGCGCGAGCTGACCAGCAGCGTCTTGCCGTCGGCCAGCACGTCGATGCAATCGGGGCCGCCGGGTGCCGGGTAGCTGTCGACCACGCTCAGGCTGCGCGTGTCGATCATGCTGATGGTGTTGGCCACGCGGTTGCTGACGAATACGTGCTGGCCGTCGCCACGGCTGCGGAAGGCATGCGCGCCGGCACCGGTCAGGATGCGCTTGACCAGCTTCGGCTGCGCCTGCGTGACGTCGTAGACCTCGACGAACTCGTCGCCGGTCAGGCCGACGAAGAGCAGCCGGTCATCGGGCGTCAGGTAGACGTCGGCCGGCAGCTTGCCGACGGTGATCTTCCAGCGCGGCTTTTGCGTCAGCAGGTCGATCGCCATCAGCTCGTCGCTGTCCTGCATCGACGCGTAGATGACCGTGCTCTTGCTGTCGATCGACAGGTGGCTGGGCGTGCGCGAGGCCGGCACGCGGCCGGCGAGCTTGATCGGGTTGGCCGTGTCGGCCGGCTCCCAGCGGTAGATGTCGATGTGGTTGAGGCGGTTCGCCGCGGTGACGAACCACTTCATGTCGGGCGAGAAGCGCAGGTGGTAGGGGTCGGGGATCTTCGTGATCGTGCGCTGCACCTCGCCGGTGACCGGATCGACCAGGGTCAGCGAATCGCTCAGCGCATTCGCGACGATCAGGGATTTCTCGTCGGGCGTCAGGTAGAGGTGGTGCGGTTCCTTGCCGGTGGGGATGCGGCGGATCTCGGCGAACGTGCGGGCGTCGATCACGCTGATCGATGCGTCGAGCGAGTTCAGCACGAAGATCGGCGGCTTCGGCTTGTCCGCCGCCTCGGCGGCCACGGCGGACAGCCCGCAGGACAAGCAGGCGACCAAGGTGGCGATCGAGCGGAAACGGGGCAGCGCAGACAGCAGTTTCAAGACCAATACCGGCAAGGGAAACCAGCATTTTAGGGTGAGCGCAGCGTGCGCCCACCTTCGAACAGGCCTGCGGAAGCCTTTCTGTTCCGCGGCTCGCCTATTCGTCGTCACCGCCGAGGATGCCGCCGAGCAGGCCGCCGGTGGCGAAACCGCCAAGCACCGAGCCCTCTTCGCGGCGGCCGCCGTTCTGCGGTGCGGCGGCGAACACGCGCGAGGCCAGGCGCGAGAACGGCAGGCTTTGCAGCCACACCGTGCCGGGGCCGGTGACCTTCGCGAAGAACAGGCCTTCGCCGCCGAACAGCGCGGTCTTGATCTTGCCGACGTACTGGATCTCGAAGTTGACGTTGGGCGTCAGTGCGACGATGCAACCGGTGTCGATCAGCAGCGTCTGGCCGGGCTGCAACTCGCGCTTGAGCACGGTGCCGCCGGCATGCACGAACGCAAGGCCGTCGCCTTCGAGCTTCTGCATCACGAAGCCTTCGCCGCCGAAGAAGCCGACCGACAGCTTCTGCTGGAAGAAGATGCCCAGCGACACGCCCTTGGCGGCGCACAGGAAGGCGTCCTTCTGGCAGATCAGCGTGCCGCCGAGCTGGCGCAGGTCCATCGGCAGGATCTTGCCGGGGTACGGCGCGGCGAAGGCCACCTTGCGCTTGCCCTGGCCCTGGTTGGTGTAGACGGTGGTGAACAGCGACTCGCCGGTGATGAGCCGCTTGCCGGCGCCGAGCAGCTTGCCGAAGATGCCGCCCTGGTTGGCCGAACCGTCGCCGAAGACAGTGTCCATGCCGATGCCGGCATCCATGTACATCATGCTGCCGGCCTCGCCGACCGCCGCCTCGCCCGGGTCGAGCTCGACCTCGACGAATTGCATCTCGGCGCCCTTGATCTCGAAGTCCACCACGTCCATTGCCACGTTCATGCTCCTGGTTGCGAACGGGGCAAATTCTGACATCGTCTCGATGACGCCAGCGGCTCAGGCACGAAGGGCTGGGATCAACCGGCCCCCAACGGCCCGGCTGAGCAACTGCAGCACGTCGCCCGCCCTGCGGATGCCGTGCCATGCCGCATGCATCGCGTGCCTCGCGACGAACCGGACCAGGTCGAAGCGCTCGCCGCGCGGCTTGTACGCCCGTTCGGGCCCCGGGCACAGCAGGCTGTCCTGCCATGCGAGGCGCCGCCCCGGTTCGTAGGCCGGCGCCAGGTGGGCCGCAAAGCCGACGTATTGCGCCAGCAGCATGCCGCTGCGGCGGTCGGTCAGCGACAGCTGCGCACGCGCCACCCAGTGACGCCGGTCCTCGGCGGTGGAGATGTCGCGGCCCGTCAGCAGGTAGCGCGCCGTGCTCTCGCGCACCGGTGCCTCGACCTGTTGCAACGGGTCGGCGCGGGCCAGCCGATCCAGCACCTCGGCCGCAACGGCCGGCGGCAGCAATGATGCGCGGCCGGCCATGTCCCACCACAGCTTGGGGGCCGTGACCGTGATCGCACCGCGCGCGCTGTGCCGCAGGTCGCGTTCGACGAAGGCGAACGGCAGCGCTGCCAGCAACTCGCCGGCGCCCACCTGCTCGAACCAGTCGACCGGCAGCCGGTACTGGCGCTCGTGCATGCGCTGTGGATCCGGCTCGCCATGGCGCTGCTGCACCTCCTGCATGCGCGGCGGCAGCGAAGGCAGCGGTGGCGCATCCGGCAGCGCCAGCCGGCGCGCCGGCTCGATGTCCAGCAGCACGCCCTGCTCCGCCGGCAGCACCATCGGGGTCTCGGCGACGACCAGGCGGCGTTCGGTGCCGCACAGGCGTGCGAGGTATTGCATCGCGTCGCGCACCAGCGCGTCGTTGAAGGCGCGCAGCTCGGTGCGGTCACGCTGCAGCAGGTAAGCGCGGTACGAGAGCAGCCCGAAGCCGTGAACCGCGGCCAGGCCCAGCCCGCACAAGGCCATGCCCGCGACGCGGCGCGCGGCCGACAGGCGGCGCACGGCGGGCCAGGCCGCCACGCACAGCAGCAACAGCGCGACAGCGGCAAGAGCAGGGCCCGCCCAGGCCCACTGCGACTCGGGCAAGGTGTCGGGCAACGACGACAACAGGGTACTGGACGACATGTCCGCATCCTTTGCAAAAAGGGGTTGATCGGCTACGGCGGCCGCAGTGTCGAGGCACGATTCACGCCCCACCAGACACCCATGCGGCATCTGCATCGGCCCGGTACAGTCGCCCCGTTGTTGCCGCTTTCCACCCCCTTTTCACCCCGGATTCAGACCCCATGAACCACGAGCAAGACCTGAAATCGATCGCCAAGCAAGAGGATTGTTTGCGTCCTCACAATTTCGATGCGGATACCGCATGGGGTTTGGGGGTCCGGCTGAAGCAAATGGCCGAGTCGCGTGCAGTGGCAATCTCCATCGAGATCCGGCTGGCGCGCGAGACGGTGTTCTTTTTCGCGATGCCCGGCACCTCGCCGTCGAATGCCGACTGGGCACGGCGCAAGCGCAACACGGTCGAGCTGATGCAGCGCAGCTCCTATGGCATCGGCCGCGCCAACGCACGCGACGGCAGCTCGCTCGAAGCGAAGATGGGCCTGCCGCTGCGCGACTACGCCGACCACGGCGGCAGCTTTCCGATCGTCGTGCCGAAGGTTGGCTGCGTCGGCGTCGTGACGGTCTCCGGCCTGCCCCAGCGCGAAGACCATGCGATGGTGGTGGAGGCATTGGCCGAGCTGTGCGGCGTGCCGCTGGACGACGTCCGCCTCGCCTGACACGGGGCGAAGGGCCGGCATGGCCCTGCCGACCGGAGGGAATTGCCGTATCGCCGATATATATCGTACGATACGTTTACAGACTGACTCTCAGATACATCACAGGACACCGCCATGCATCCATCCTTCTTCGACCGCTTCCAGGCCTTCGGCCGCGGCCTGCGCCATCCGCATCACGGCCATCACGGCCATTGCGACCCCGGCGCCCACCACCATGCCGGCCGCCACCACCACCGCGGCTTCCAGGGCTTCGGCTTCGGCGGCCACCCCGATTTCCCGGGCGACGTGTCGCGCGGCGCCGGCGGCCTGGGCCCGGGGCGCAAGCTCGGTTCGGCCGACCTGCAGTTGCTGATCCTCGCGCTGCTGGCCGAGAAGCCGCGCCACGGCTACGAGATCATCAAGGCGCTGGACGAGCGCTCGAACGGCTACTACAGCCCGAGCCCGGGCATGGTCTATCCCGCGCTGACCTACCTCGAGGAGATCGGCCATGCGACGGTGCAGGCCGATGGGGCGAAGAAGCTCTACAGCGTCACCGTCGCCGGCCTGAGCCACCTGGACGAGAACCGCGAGGCGGCCGACACGCTGCTGCGCCAGCTGGAGTGGATCGGCCAGCGCATGGAACACCTGCGCAGCGCGATGGCCGAAGACCCGCAGGGCCGCAGCGGCCGGGGGGGCCGCGGGCGTGGGCACGAACGCGGCAGCATGCCGGAGTTCGCCGCCGAGGTGCGCGAAGCGCAGCACGCGTTGCGGCATGCGCTGATCGACAAGGCCGGCGCGTCGCTCGACGAGCAGCGCCGCATTGCCGACATCCTGGCGCGCGCCGCTGCCGAAATCAAAAAATAAACGGCCCGCCCGTCGCGGCTGCGCGTCAGCGCTCGGCCTCGAAGTGGAACAGCTGCACCAGGCGGCCGTTCTCGGCGCGCTCGCCGAACAGCTCGGTGATCGCGTGGAAGAAATCGCTGCGGAACACGATCAGCCGGTTGAAGCGCATCGGCACCTCGAACAGGTATTCCCAGGTCGCGTCGCGCTGCTGCTGCCACTCGGCGAACGCGAGCCGGCGGTTGATCGGCAGGTGGCGCTTCTGGAAGTCGAGGAAGCCGGCGTGGCCCATCGCGCGCAAGGCCGCGTCGTCGGGGCGGCGGTCCCAGCCGGTCGCGCGGTGGCGGAAGAAGCGCGTGCCGCCTCGGCAGTCTTCCGGCCGGCTCAGGTACAGCACGCCACCGAAGATGTTCGGCAGCGTCGGGTTGTCGACGTGCACGTCGGCGCGCGCGTCGTCGGCGGCGAGGCTGACGCGCAGCGCGCCGTTGTCCGGCGAATCCCACTTGATCGCGCGGCCCAGCATGTCGGCGATGCGCTGCATCGCCAGGCCGACCGGTTGCGGCGGCGTCTGCACGCCGGGGAAGTTGCCCTGGGCCGAGCGCTGCGCCTGCGTCGCGCACAGGCGCAGCGCCTCGGCGCGGAAGGCCTGCGGGTCGGGCAGGAAATCGTCGACGACGAGCAGGTCGCGGTCGATGCAGGCCTGCGCCAGCGCCGCGGCATCGAAGCTGGCCGCCCGCTCCAGCAACGCGGCCGGCGAGCCCTGCGGCGCCGGCGACGCCACGTGCGCAAAGCCCAGGTTCAGCCGCTCGGCGATGCGCGGCGCCAGGGCCAGCGCGCGCTGCGCGTCCTGCGCCGCCTCGGGCAGCGCCCAGCGCAGGTAGCGCAGGCGCGCCAGCGCTTCGTGCCAGTTCGCCTGGCCGGGCGCGACCTCGATGGCCGCGGCATAGTGCCGCTCGGCCTCGTCGAAGCGCTGCAGCTGCACGCACAGCCCGCCCAGCATCGCCAGCGCCTCGGCATCGCCGGGCTTGAGCCGGCAGGCGGCCTGCACCTCGATCACCGCCTCGGCGAGCTGGCCCTGCTGCACCAGCGCCGTCGCGAGGTTCATGCGGTAGTCCGCCGCATCGGGCCGGCGCGCGATCGCACGCCGCACGAACGCGATGCCGAGCAGCGGCTGGCGCAGGCCCAGGTAGGCCACGCCCAGCAGGTGCAGGCCCTCGGCATTCTCGGGATCGGCCGCCAGTGCCGCCTGGTAGCGCGCGAAGGCTTCGTTCAAGTGGCCTTGCGCATGCAGGGCGCGGCCCTGCGACAGCAAGGCTTGCGCATCCACCGGATGCGGCGTGGCCGGCACTGCCCTGACAGGCCGGAAATTGATCTTGTTCATGGGAGCGCGGAAACGGTTTCGGACAGCATCAGATCGCGGCTCGAAAAGTCTGGCAGCGGCAGGGTCTTTCAAGATCGGACACCGCCCGACATGCACCGACATGTCGCATCGCGCCCGAAGCGCGGCCGGCGTGGTCTATATTCGAACGCCCAGGGTCTGCAAGAACCGTCCATGAACAAGCGCCAGATGCTGCACGCCGTGGCCGCGGCCATGGGCACACTCGCGCTTGCGCCACGCACCTTCGCGGCGGTCGACGCCGATGCCGTCGTGCGGCAGTACGCCGACCTCGTGCACGCGTCCTACGGCGACAGCCTGGCCGGCGCGCTGGCGCTGCAGCAGGCCATCGGCGCCTTTCTGGCCGCGCCTTCGGCCGACACGCTGACAGCCGCCCGCAGCGCCTGGATCGAGGCGCGCGAGTGGTACGGCCAGACCGAGGCCTTCCGCTTCTATGCCGGCCCGATCGACGATGCCAAGGGCCCCGAGCAGCGGCTGAACACCTGGCCGGTCGACGAGTCGTACATCGACTACGTGAAAGACCGGCCCGACAGCGGCCTCGTCAACAACCCGAAGGCCGCGCTGACCAAGGCCGCGCTGGCCGCCTCCAACATCCGCGGCGGGCTCGAGAACATCTCCACCGGCTGGCATGCGATCGAGTTCCTGCTGTGGGGCCAGGACCTGAGCGAGACCGGCCCCGGCGACCGCCCGTTCACCGACTACGTCGACGGCAAGGGCCCCCATGCCGGGCGGCGCCGGCAGTACCTGGCCGCGGTGGCGGCGCTGCTGGTCGACGACCTGCGCTATCTGGTGGCCGCGTGGGCGCCCGGCACCCCGGCCAACTTCCGCGCGAAGTTCGAGCGCGGCGGCCTCGAGTCGGTGCGCCGCATCATCATCGGCATCGGCGCGCTGTCGCGTGCCGAGCTGGCCGGCGAGCGCATGGAGGTCGCGCTGAACACGCAGGACCAGGAGGACGAGCAGTCCTGCTTCTCCGACAACACCCACCGCGACATCGTCAACAACGCGATCGGCATCGAGAACGTCTGGCTGGGCCGCTACAAGCGGCGCGACGGCAGCCTGCTGCAGGGCCCGTCGCTGCGCGACCTGGTGGCCGGCAAGGACGCGGCCCAGGCCGAGCGCACGACGCGCCAGATCGCCACCTCGGTCAGCGCGGCGCAAGCCATCCAGCCACCGTTCGACCGCGAGATCCTCGGCAGCAAGAGCGCGCCCGGCCCGATGCGCGTGCGCGCGACCATCGACAGCGTGCTGGCCCAGGCGCGCGAGATCGGCGCCGCGGCGGCGGCGATCGGCATCACGCGCCTGAACATGGTGAAGCCGTGAAATCGTGGCTCGTGGCCGCGCTGCTCGGCGTCAACGGCGCGATGCTGCTGCACGCGGCACCGCCCGCCGACGAGCTGGCGCCGGACGAACAGACCGGCGGCGCCACCACCGTCGCCGCGACCGGCCGCAACGCGTTCTCGTTCGCGGCTGCCAACCTGGACGACGCGGAGCGCACGCGCTTCGCGGTCGGCAACTCGTTCTTCCGCCGCAACTGGGTCGAGGCGCCGTCGTCGACCGCGGCGCGCGACGGGCTCGGCCCGCATTTCATCGCGCGCTCGTGCGGCGGCTGCCATGTGCAAAGCGGGCGCGGCGCGCCGCCCGACTACGCGAAGCCGCTGAAGGAAGCGCCGGTGGCACTGCTGCTGCGCCTGTCCATCCCCGGCGAAGGACCTCACGGCGGGCCGCGCCCCGACCCGATCTATGGCGACCAGCTGCGCACGCTGGCCGTGCCGGGCGTGCGCGTCGAAGGCCGCGCGACGCTGCAGGTGCGCACGCTGCGCGGCAGGTTCGACGACGGCACGCCGTACACGCTGCGCCAGCCGCGCTTCGGGCTGGCCGGGCTGGCGTACGGGCCGGCGACGCGCGGCCTGATGGTGAGCCCGCGGCTCGCCTCGCAGCTGATCGGCATGGGGCTGCTCGAAGCGATCCCCGAAGCCGAGATCCTTGCCAACGCGCAACGCCAGGCCGCCGCCCCCGGGCCGGTCAAGGGCAAGCCGAACCAGGTGTGGGACGCCTTCAACCAGCGCATGATGCCGGGCCGCTTCGGCTGGAAGGCCAACGTCGCGACGCTCGCGCACCAGACCGCGGCCGCCTTCGTCGGCGACATCGGCATCACGTCGTCGCGCTTCCCGCAGGAGTCGTGCACCTTCACGCAGGACGACTGCATGAAGTCGCCGCGCGGCGCAAAGGGCGAAGGCCCGGAGATCGACGACCGGACGCTGGGCGACGTGGTGTTCTACCAGGCGAGCCTCGCGCCGCCGGCGCGCCGCGACCCGGGCCATGCGCAGGTGCGGCACGGCCAGGCGCTGTTCGAGCAGGCGCAGTGCGGCGCGTGCCACCGGCCGAGCTACATCACCGGCGACAGCCCGCTGCCGGCGCTTGCCAGCCCGGCGCTGAAGGGGCAGACCATCTGGCCCTACACCGACCTGCTGCTGCACGACATGGGCGACGGCCTGGCCGACGGGCGGCCCGACTTCCTGGCCGATGGCCGCCAGTGGCGCACGCCGCCGCTGTGGGGGGTCGGGCTGATCCGCGACGTCAACGACCACCAGCAGCTGCTGCACGACGGCCGCGCGCGCGGCGTCCTCGAGGCCGTGCTGTGGCATGGTGGCGAGGCCGAGGCGAGCCGCCGCCAGGTGCTGAAGATGACGGCCGCCGAACGCGCGGCGCTGGTGCGCTTCGTGGAGTCCCTGTGAGCACGCCGCGCCGCCGCTGGCTGCAGCACTGCGGGGGCGCGGTGCTGGCGTGCGCGAGCCCCGCGCTGTTCGCGGCGCACGCGCCGGACGAACTCGCTGCCGCCTGGCAGTCGCCCGATGGGCCGGGCGTCGGCGTGCTGCGGCTCGACGGCGGGCAGCTGCGCGTGCGCTCGCGCATCGCGGTGCCCACGCGGGCCCACGGCGTGCTGCAGGAACCGGCYGGCACGCTGCTGGCGGTGGCACGCCGCCCCGGCGACTGGCTGATGCGCTGGGACCGGCACGGCCGCGTGCTCGCGCTGGCGTGGATCGAACCGAACCGCGCGTACAACGGCCACGTGATCTGCAACGCGGGCGGCGACACGCTGTACACCAGCGAGACCGATCTCGACACCGGTGCCGGCCTGATCGGTGTGCGCGATGCCCGCACGCTGGACAAGCGCGACGAATGGCCCACGCACGGCCAGGACCCGCACATGCTGCTGTGGGACGAACAGGCCGCGCCGTTCACCCGGCTGGTGGTCGCCAATGGCGGCATCGCGATCCGACCGGAGACCGGGCGCATGAAGCTGGACCTCGACCGCATGGACTCATCGCTGGTGCGCCTCGACGCGGCGCGCGGCGCGGTGGCGGGACGCTGGCAGCTCGACGATGCGCGGCTCAGCCTGCGCCACCTCGCATGGCATGGCCACGGCGCCGGCGCCGTGCTCGRCATCGCGCTGCAGGCCGAGCACGACGACGCGGCGCTGCGGGCCGCCGCGCCGGTGCTCGCGCGCTTCGACGGCACCCGCTTGCAGCCGGCGCCCTCGCCCGCGCTGGCCGGCTATGGTGGCGACATCGCGGCCGTGGCCGGCGGCTTCGTCATCGGCTGCCCGCGCGCGCAAGGCCTCGCCCGCTGGCGCGGCGATGGCCGATGGCAAGGCCTCGATCCGTTGCGCGACGCCTGCGCGGTGACGCTGGACGCATCTGACAGGCTGTGGGCCGGTGGGCGCGTGCAGGCGCGCCATGGCGATCGGTCTCTGGTTGGCCTGCCGATTGGTATGCAACTGGACAACCATTGGCAGGTGTTGCGGGACGTGGCGGCGAAAGAGGGGTAACGCGCGGTAACCCGATGAGCTGGTGCGGCGGTGCTCCGATATCGTGCACGGACAACAAGCCTCCACAGGGAGATCGAATGAACCGTGTGCTCTCATGGCCTTTGGTGCCGATCCAGCCGCAGCATCTCGAACAGGTGGCACGCAGCCGCCACGTCGCGCTGGTGGGTGACAAGCAGGCCATCCGGCTGTTCTTCCCGTTCGGCGTCATCGAGATGCTGCTCGCACCGCACCAGGAGCCGATGGACGTCGGCACCGAGGTCTACGTGTGGTTCAAGGGCGGCGGCTTCCTGTGCGGCCCGAAGGCGCAGATCGACCACGACGAACGCGAATCGCGGCGTGCATTGCGCCGCGTGAAGGCCGCACGCGCGGCGCTGGCGACGAGCCGTGCCGAACGCGCCGCCCGCCTGGCCGCCGACATCGACATCCTGCTGCCGGACCTCGATGCCGCGATCCCCGACAACGGCGACAGCGACCTCGCGCCGCTCGATTCGTCGCCCATCCCGATGGACACCGCTGCCGGCGACCTCGACGAGCACCACGAAGTCGCCCATCCAGCCACGCCCCGCGATCCGGCTCTGCCGGGCGCAGGGGTGGCGCCCCTTGGGGGCAGGAGCGAAGCGACTGGGGGGCCCTGACCCTAATCCACCAGCTTGTGGTTGTGGGTCTGCAGGTACAGCGCCGCATTCCCGTAAGCCGCCGGGAAGTGGCCCCACTGCTGCTGCAGCGCCGCGATCTCCGGTGGCACCGGCTGCTGCTGCAACAGGTTGGTCGACGGCTTGTCCGACAGGATGTCGAACACCGCCGGCGGTTGCCGGTCGACCAGCATGTGCGTGCCGACCAGCACGCCCTGCTGGCGCGGCCCGGTGAACTGGAACTCGAACGCGACGCGGCTGGCATCGAACTGCGGGTCCAGCAGGTCGCGCCCGAGCGTCGTGTTGCGGTAGGCGATGCCGGCCAGCGACGCGAGCGTCGGCAGCACGTCGACCTGCTGCGCCCACGAATCGATACGGCGCGGCGCCACGTGGCCCGGCGAATAGACGAGGAACGGCGTGTGCCCCTGCGTGATCGCCAGGTCGTGCCATGACTTCGGCAGGTGCGGCCCGGTGACGCCGATGATGCCGTGGTCGCCGATGAACGCGAAGATCGTGTTCTTGAAGTACGCCTCCCGGCGCGCCTGCTGCATGAACTGGCCGATGCACCAGTCGAGGTAGGCGAAGGCGCGGAATTCGTCCACCGAGATGAAGCCGTTGTCCTCCAGCTGCGCGTCGGTCGGCGTCGGCGGCTTGAAGGCGGCCTTGTCCTCGTCGGGGATGGTGTACGGCCGGTGGTTGCCGCTGGTCTGGATCATCGCGAAGAACGGCCGCTGCTGCGCGCGGAACATCTCGTTCGCCTCCAGGAACAGGTTCTTGTCCGAGACGCCCCACACGTCGACCACCGGTGACTTGAGCCGCGTCTGCTCGACGATGTCGACGCCGTCGATCGCCGCCGTCAGCACGCCGCGCACGTTGGCCCACGAGGTGCTGCCGCCGATGAAGTAGAACTTCTTGTAGCCGGCGAACTCGTTGATGATCGACTGCTGGTTGGTGGCCGCCGGGTTGCGCGACGCGGTCGACTCGACCGACACGTCGGGCATGCCAGTGACGGTGGTGAACACGCCGCGCGCGGTGTGGCCGTGCGCGCTCATCATGCGCGTGAACAGCAGGCCCTCCTTGGCCAGCGCGTCGTAGTTCGGCGTCGCGCCCAGCGGGCTGCCGATCGCGCCCACCTTGTGCGCGGCAAAGCTCTCCAGCAGCACCAGCACCACGTTCATCGGCGGGCGGCCGGCCATCTCGGGTTTGGCCGGCGTGCTGCGCAGGAACGAGATCGGCTCGCCCGGCTTCAGCGGCGGCAGCCCGACGAAGGCCCGGATCGCGTCGGCATCCGGCCGCATCTGCGCATCGTCCAGGCGCTGCGCGCGGAAGGTCCAGGTGTCGTACAGGTTGTGCAGCGGGTTCAGCGACAGCTGCTGCGCGAACGCGTTCTGCAGCTCGATCGAATCGCTCCAGCGCAGCGGGTACTGCGAGAACTTGCCGTGGATCGCGAACACCGCGAGCAGCACGACGCCGGTCTCGGCCAGCCCGACCTGCCAGCGCCGCTGCGGCACATCGGGGCGCGCGGCAATGCGCCGCCACAGCCAGCCGAAGATGACGTGGCACAGCAGCAACCAGGCCGCCACCGCCAGCAGGATGCGGCCCACCGGGTAGGTCTGCGTCACCATGCCGGCCGCTTCGCCGACATCGCGCGCGAGCGAGAACACCACCGCCGACAGGCGCTGCGACAGGTACGCGAAATGCCCGGCATCGAGCACCACGCCGGTCGCCCACAGCAGCGCGGCAAGCATCCAGTACGCATGCCAGAAGGCGCGCGCACGCGGCGGGCGCAGGTGCTTGCCGAGCCACGGCAAGCTCGCGAGCAGCCAGGCCAGCAGCACGGTGTCGAGCGCGACGCGCAGGTCGAAGCGCACGCCGAGCAGCAGGGCCGCGGCCCAGTCGCCGGCCGCCATCGCCGCACCGGGCGGCGCGAACCACAGGCCGAACGCGGCGCGGGCGATGCTGCCGACCCCCAGCAGCACGGCGGCCATCGCAAGGGCAAGACGAAGATGGGGACGCAACAAGGACATGGCGTGATTCGATCAGGACATCGTGACGGACGTTCGGCGGCGGCGCAGCCACAGGACGGCAGCGCTGCCGCAGCGCCCCAGCGCCCACAGCCACAGCAGCGGGTCCAGCAGCGCATCGAACAGGTTGCCGGTGGGCAGGCGCGCCACCGCATGCAGCGTCAGCGCCAGCAGCACGGCCCAGCCGGCCCAGGCCTGCCGGCCGCGCACCGCTGCCGCCAGCGCCAGCACCGACAGCAGCACGCCGGCCAGCGGCGCCTGCACCGCGTCGAAGCCCCAGGCATAGAGGCCCAGCGACAGCGCACCGGCCGCATCGGCATACAGCAACGCGCCGCCGGCCAGCAGCAGCGCCGCGAGCGGCAGCGGCAGCACCTGCAGGCCGGGGCGATCGACGAAGCGCAGTCCGACCGAGGCCGCGCACAGCATCGCGAGCAAACCACTCGGCTGCTGGAACGCCAACCCCAGCCAGAATGCCGGCGAAGCCGGGCCGGGCAGCCACATCACCGCCAGGCCGAGCGCCACGGCGACGGCACGCGCCCGTGCGCCACGCAGCGGCAGCGCCGCCAGCAGCACGGCGGCAGCGACCACGCCCCAGGCCAGGCGGGCCCAGGCGACCTGCAGCGCCAGTTCAGGCAGCGTCATGGCGCGGCCTCCGGGTAGTCGATGTCATAGACCTGGTGCCCGATCGCCTTGCGCTGCGCGGTGTAGGTGACGTGCAGCTGCGCCCCCAGCTGCTGCACCGACGGGTACGAGAACTCGTCGCCGGCCACGCCGCGCTGCACGTCGAGCGCCGGCGTCCAGGCCTGGGCGTCGGCCGACGTCGACAGGCGCAGCCACTGGCGCGGCGAACCGCCCGGCAGCGTGTCGTTGTGCAGCATCACGTAGCCGCCGTTGGCCAGCCGCAGCGCGGCCACCGAATCGTCGCGGTTCGGGATGTCGAGCGCCGGCAGGTCCTGCCAGTGCCGGCCGGCATCGTGGCTGACCGCCTGCTGGATGCGGTGCGCCGGGCCGATGTCGCGCATCACCGCGCGCAGCTCGGTGCCCGACAGCGGCAGCAGCGCCGGCTGCAGTGCGGTGGTCGAACGGCCGATGCGGCTGATCCAGCGCGGCGCGCCATCGGCATCGAACGAGACGACCAGCGGGTACTTGTTGCGCAGCTCGAAGTACGCCGGCAGCAGCCAGCCGCCGTCGCCCAGCCCGACCGGATTGCTGCGCACCAGCACGCTGGTGTTCGCCAGCGGCGTCAGCGGCAGCATGCGCTGCACCGAGAAGCCGTGCGCCGCATCGTCCGACACCAGCTGCACCACGCGCGCCGCCGCCCAGCCGCCCAGCCCGGTGGCGACCATGAAGACGTGGACGCGGCCATCGGGCGCGGTCCAGGCCGACGGGTTGCCGATGCGTCGCACGCCGAAGCCGAGCTGGCGGCCGAGCGACGCGCGGTCGGCCACCTTCTGCGCGGCGCTCCATTGGCCGCCGGCATGGCGGGCGACATACAGCGACACGTCGGGTGCGCTCTCGCGCGAACCGGCCCACCAGAAGGCCAGCAGCTCGCCGCTCGGCAGCACGGTCAGCGCGCTCGCATGCGCCGCCGGCACGCCCTCGGGCATCGGGATCAGCCCCGCGCCGCCGTGCGGCACCAGGCGCGGTGCCCGGGCGGGCTGCGGCGGCGCCTTGACGGCCAGAAGCGGCTCGCGCGCCGGGCCGGCCG
>NZ_JBFUEB010000129.1:0-15729 GCF_056404395.1 Rhizobacter sp. P2_D12
ACTTCGAGGACCATGCCGGCCCGGCCGCGCGGCGCGCGCTCGCCTGCGCCGCCGAGGTGCTGCATGCGACGCCCGGCGTGGCCTGGCCCGACGCCGCGCTGGCGCGTGCCGCGGCCTTCGTGACCAGCGCGGCCGAAGGCGGCGCGCTGCACCTGCCGACGCTGCGCGAGCGCGCGGCCGAGTACGAGCCGCTGTCGGTCGACCGCTTCATCGCCGGCGCGCTGCAACCGGCCGAGTGGTACGTGCGGGCGCAGCGCTTCCGGCGCCTGTACCGCGAGCGCGTCAACGCCCTCTTCGCCGACTGGGACGTACTGCTCGCGCCGGCCACGCCGGTGCAGGCGACGGTGATCGGCGCCGAGACCTTCGCGCTGAACGGTGCCGACATGCCGACGCGCCCGTCGATGGGCCTGCTGACGCAGCCGGTGTCGTACGCCGGCTGCCCGGTGGTGGCGGCACCGCTGTGGCCGGACGGCCTGCAGAAGCTGCCGATCGGCGTGCAGGTGATCGCCGCGCCGTGGCGCGAGGACCTGGCGCTGCGCGTGGCGCGCGCGCTGGAGGCGAGCGGCGTCGCCGTGTCGCCGGTGGCCGGGATCTGATCGATGGACATCAACCGGCCCGACGTGCTCGCCGAGGTCGCTGCGGCCTTCGAGCGCTACGAACGCGCGCTGGTCGGCAACGACGTCGCGGTGCTCGACGAGCTGTTCTGGGACAGCCCGCACACGCTGCGCTACGGCGTCGGCGAGAACCTGTACGGCATCGACGCGATCCGCGCGTTCCGCGCCGCGCGGCCGGCCACCGGGCTGGCGCGCACGGTGCTGCGCACGCAGGTCACGACCTACGGCCGCGACTTCGCGACCACGCACATCGAGTTCCAGCGCGACGGCGGCACGCGGCCCGGCCGGCAGACGCAGGCCTGGATGAGAACACCGGCAGGCTGGCGGGTCGTGTCGGCCCATGTAAGCTTGCTGGGATGAAACCGCTGGCCACGAAGAACAAGCCGCGCGCCAACCCCCGCGAACTGACGCGCGCCGAATCGGCCTACCGCCGCATCAAGGCCGCGATCTTCGATTTCGTGCTGCTGCCGGGCGACGGCTTCACCGAGAGCGACATGGCCGAGCGGCTCGAGATGTCGCGCACGCCGGTGCGCGAGGCGCTGTTCCGGCTCGAGCTCGAGGGCTACGTGCAGGTGGCCTTCCGCAGCGGCTGGAGCGTCTCGCCGTTCGATTTCCGCAAGCTCGAAGAGCTGTACGACCTGCGCGTGGTGCTGGAGGCGACGGCGGTCGACCGGCTGTGCGCGGCCGAGCCCATGCCCGACCTGGGGCTGCTGAAAGCGACCTGGCTGGTGCCCGAGAAGGAGCGCAAGAGCGACACCGCCGAGGTGGCGGCACTCGACGAGGCCTTCCATGCGACGCTGGTGTCGGCGGCCGGCAACCTGGAGATGGCGCGCGTGCACGCCGACGTGACCGACGGCATCCGCATCGTGCGCCGGCTCGATTTCACGCAGCCGCCGCGCGTCAGCGCCACCTACGACGAGCACGCGAAGATCCTGAAAGCCATCCTGGCGCGAAGGGCGGACGCGGCCAAGCTGATGCTGCGCACGCACATCGAGGCGTCGAAGGCGGAAGTCAGGAAGATCACGCTGCACAAGCTGCACAGCGCGCGGCCGGCGGCGGGGCAGCTCTGACCCGGATTGTCATCCGGGCTACACGGAACCGGCCGTAGCCCGGATGACAATCCGGGTGCGTTGTTATGCTTGCGCCCCTGAAAACCACGCCCACGAAGCGAAGGTAGAGCCCCATGCGGCTGATGAGAACGTTGTGGAGTGTCCTGGTCCTGTGCCCCGTGCTGGTCGCAGCCGCGCCTGCCCCGGAGCCGCTGGCCATGCTGACCATCGTCGACGGTGAAGCCGTCGTGATCCGCGAGGCCTCGCGCCTCGCGCCCGCCGAAGGCATCAAGCTGCTGCGCGAGGACATCGTCGAGACCGGCGCCCAGGGCCGGCTGCTGCGCATCGAGTTCAACGACGGCCTGGTCGCCGACCTCGGCCCCGGCACGCGCGTGCAGATCGCGCCCCGGCTGGCCGGCCGCCCCGCCGGCCGCTTCTACCTGCTGCAGGGCTGGGCCAAGGTCACCGCGCCCGCCGCCTTCGCCGGTCCGGTGTTCAACAGCCCGCTGTTCGACGCCACCGGCATCGCCCAGCGCGTCGTCGTCTCGGTGCAGCCGGGCGATGCCCACGTGTTTGCCGAAGCCGGCGAGGTCGCCCTGGCCGAGTTGCGCGACGGCCGGCCGCTCGGCAACGTCACGCTGAAGAGCGAGCAGTTCCTGACCCGCAACCCGGACGCCAAGGGCAACGTCGCCACGCGCCCGACCCCGGCCTTCATCCAGCGCGTGCCCAAGGACTTCCTCGACACGCTGCCGTCGCGCCTGGAGCGCTTCAAGGGCCGCGAGATCGAGCCCAAGCGCCTGTCGGGCATCGCCTACGACGACGTGTCGGCCTGGATCGACGCCGAACCCGCCCTGCGCGCCGGCTTCGTGCCGCGCTGGAAGGGCGAGGCCCGCAACGCGGATTTCCGGCGCGGGCTGGTCGCCAACCTGCGCGGCCACCCCGAATGGGACCGCACGCTGTTCCCCGAGAAGTACCTGCCGAAGCCGGGCGATACTCGCAAGCCGCATTGAGCGGGCTGCATCCGTCCGGCCGCCCGCCCCGTAAGTCCCCCCAATCTCCCAGCGCCCACGAGGTCCCATGAAGCTGCTGCTGAAGTTCAACCTGGTGTTCCTGATCGTGTTCGCGCTCGGCCTGGGCGCCGCCGGCACCATCGCCCGCACGCTGCTGCAGCAGAACGCGCACGACGAAGTGCTGGACCGCGCGCGGCTGCTGATGGAGAACGCGCTGGCGGTCAGCTCGTACACCGCGACGCAGATCGCGCCGCTGCTCGAGACGCAGATGAAGTACACCTTCCTGCCGCAGTCGGTGCCGGCCTACTCGTCGACCGAGGTGCTGAACACGCTGCGCAAGAACCACCCCGAATACGCCTACAAGCCGGCGATGCTGAACCCGACCAACCCGCGCGACCGCGCGCAGGACTGGGAAGAGGACGTGATCCAGCAGTTCAAGCAGAACCCGGAGCGCACCGAATTCGTCGGACAGCGCTCGACGCCGTCGGGCCCGGTCACCTACATCGCGCGCCCGATCAAGCTGTCGAACGCGGTGTGCCTGCGCTGCCACAGCACGGTCGAGGCGGCGCCCAAGCCGATGGTCGACAAGTACGGCCCGGCCAACGGCTTCGGCTGGACCATGACCGAGGTGCTGGGCGCCCAGGTGGTGTCGGTGCCGATGTCGGTGCCGCTGGAGCGCGCCGACCGCGCGTTCCGCGTCGTGATGGCGCTGCTGGCCGGCGTGTTCCTGTTGATCGTCGTGGCGCTCAACCTGATGCTGTGGCAGCTGGTGATCCGCCCGGTGAGCCGCCTGTCGACGCTGTCCGACCGGGTCAGCCTGGGCGAGCTCGACGCGCCCGAGTTCAGCACCCGGTCACGCGACGAAATCGGCGTTTTGGCGGAATCCTTCACGCGCATGCGCAAGAGCCTGGTGCACGCGCTGAAGCTGCTGGACAGCTGATCGGCGATGCTCGGGAGTTGCAGCCTGGCCCCCGGCCCTTGACCCGCACCCCATGAAACACCCCGAGCAGCTCGGCAAGTACCCGATCACCGGCGTGATCGGCGAAGGCGCCATGGGCGTGGTGTACAAGGCCTTCGACCCGATCATCCAGCGGCCGGTGGCGATCAAGACGATCCGCAAGCACCTGGTCGGCGAGGACCTGTCGGGCTCGTCCACCGCCGAGCGTTTCCGCAACGAGGCGCAGGCGGTCGGGCGCATGTCGCACCCGAACATCGTGCCGATCTACGAGTACGGCGAGGACGACGAGACGGCCTTCATCGCGATGGAGTACGTCGAGGGCCGCACGCTGTCGAAGATCCTCGCGGCCACGCCGCGCCTGCCCGAGGTCGACATCCTGCGGCTGATGGACCAGCTGCTCGACGCGCTCGACTGCGCGCACCGCCACGGCGTGTGGCACCGCGACATCAAGCCGGCCAACCTGATGGTCACCACCACCGGGCAGCTGAAAGTCACCGACTTCGGCATCGCGCGCATCGAGTCGCAGGTGCTGACGCAGGTGACGTCGACCATCGGCACGCCCGGCTACATGGCACCCGAGCAGTACATCGGCGAGGGCGTGGACCACCGCGTCGACCTGTTCGCCGCCGGCGTGCTGCTGTACGGCATGCTGGTCGGGCAGGCGCCGTTCCGCGGCTCGCCCGAGACGGCGATGTACAAGGTGCTGAACGACGAGCCGACGCCGCCGAGCAAGATCGAGATCGCGCCGCGGCCGGAGTTCTACGACAGCATCGTCGCGCGCGCGATGGCCAAGAAGCCGCAGCAGCGCTTCGCGACGGCGGCGCTGTTCCGCCAGGCGCTGGCGCGGCGCGTGCTGCCGGTCAGCGACGACGAATCGGAAACGACGGTGATCCTCGCACCGGCGCGGCCGGCCGCCGCGCCGTCGGCCGACCCGCATGCGCCGACGACCCCCTATTCGACCGGGCGCACCACCGCGCCGCCGACCGGCTGGGACCCGCAGACGCTGGCGCGCGTCGAGCTGGCGCTGGCCTCGTTCGTCGGGCCGGTGGCCAAGGTGCTGGTGCGCAATGCGGCGCGCTTCAGCACCGATTTGCCGAGCCTGGCGGCCAAGGTCTGCGAGCACCTGAGCAGCGATGCCGACCGGCAGCGCTTCACCGCGAAGCTGGGGGACACCGGGACGATGGCGAAGACGCACCCGACGAATGCCTCGCTGCCGACCGGGCACCATGTGCTGACGGACGAGGTGGTGACGCAGTCGCGCAAGGTGCTGACGGCCCACCTGGGGCCGATCGCGGGGGTGCTGGTGAAGAAGGCGCAGGCCAAGGCGCAGTCGCAGGAGCAGTTCATCGCGCTTTTGGCGGAGAACGCGGCGGCGGGGAGTGAGCGCGAGAAGTTGATCGAGGCGCTCAAGCGCGGCGGGTGAAGCTGCCCCGGATTGGGCATCCGGGCTACCTGACGGCCCTGCGCATCGCGCCCAACGACCCCGTCCACCCCACGATCCCGCCCTGCGCGCGGACCATCGACAAGGTCGCCGCCTTGAACTGCGGGAAGTACGAGCCCGTCGCCTCCTCCACCAACAGGCATTCGTAGCCGCGGTCGTTCGCCTCGCGCATCGTCGTCTGCACGCACACCTCGGTCGTCACGCCGCCGAGGATCAGCCGCGTGATCTGCCGGTCCTGCAGCACCTGCGACAAGCGCGTCGCATGGAAAGCGCCCTTGCCCGGCTTCGCGATCACCACGTCGCCCGCCTGCGGCAGCAGTTCCGGCACGAAGCCCGCCCCCGGTTCGCCCTCGATCAGGATGCGCCCCATCGGCCCCGGGTCGCCGATGCGCAGGCTCGGCTTGCCGCGCAGCCGCTTGGCCGGCGGGCAGTCCGACAGGTCGGGGCGGTGGCACTCCTGCGTGTGCACCACCAGCACGCCCAGCGTCCGGCACAGCGCCACCAGCTCCACCGCCGCCGGCACCACCGGCGCCAGCAGCGACACGTCGTTGCCCAGCGCGGCGCCGAAGCCGCCCGGCTCGATGAAGTCGCGCTGCATGTCGATCATCACCAGCGCGGTGTGCGCCGGCTCGAACTCGAACGGGCCCGGCAAGGCGTCGACCTGGATCATCAGTGGCTTCCCCCCATGTGGTGGCCGAGCACGTGGCGGTCGGCGTCGCGCGCATCCGCCTCGTGCACGATGCGCCCCTCGCTCATCACCGCGACGCGGTCCGACAGCGCCAGCAGCTCGTCCAGGTCCTCGCTGATCAGCAGCACCGCGCCGCCACGGTTGCGCACGTCCATCAGGCGCTGGTGGATCTCGGCCACCGCCGCGAAATCGAGGCCGAACACCGGGTTCGACACGATCAGCACGTCGGCCTCGTCGCTCAGCTCGCGCGCCAGCACCGCGCGTTGCACGTTGCCGCCGCTCAGCGAGCGGATCGGCGCCAGCTCGCCGCGCGTCTTGACGCCGAACTCGGCGATCAGCCGGCGCGCCCGCTCGCGCAGCGCCGACGCACGCAGCCAGCCGCCGCGCGATGCCGGCGGCCGGTCGAACGCGCGCAAGCCGATGTTGTCCGACACGCTCAGGTCGCCCACGCAGGCGTTGCGCAGCGGCTCTTCCGGCAGGCTGCGCACCTTCAGCCGCTGGTTCTGCGCACGCGTGGCCGTGAAGCGCTCGCGCTGCTCGCCGTGGCCGACCCACACCTGGCCCGACACGCGCCGCCGCTGGCCCACCAGCGCCTCGGCGAGCTCGCGCTGGCCGTTGCCCGAGACACCGGCCACGCCGACGATCTCGCCGGCATGCACGGCCAGGCTCAGGCCATTGACCGCGGCCTGGCCACGGTCGCCATCGACCGTCAGCGACTCGATCGCCAGCCGCGCCGCGCCGCGTTCGCGTTCCACCCGCTGCGGCGGCGCGAACTCGCGCTTCGCCTCGGCCGCATCGCCGGTGGCCCCGACCATCTCCGCCGCGAGCTGCTGCGGATCGGTCTCGGCCACGCGGTGTGCCGCCACCAGCCGGCCCTTGCGCAGCACGCTGACGTCGTCCGCGTATGCGGTGACCTCGCGGAACTTGTGCGTGATCAGCACGATGCTGCAATCGCCGGCATGCGCGCGGTCGCGCAGCAGCCCCAGCACCTCGTCGGCCTCCTGCGGCGTCAGCACCGAGGTCGGTTCGTCGAGGATCAACAGCCGCGGCTTCAGCAGCAGCTGCTTCAGGATCTCCAGCTTCTGCTTCTGCCCGGCCGACAGCTGCTGCGGCGTCGCATCGAGGTCGAGCTTGAACGGCGTCGTCTCCAGGAAGGCCGACAGCTCGGCGCGCACCTTCGGCCAGTCGATGAGGGCCGGCAGGTGGCCGCGCGCCAGCAGCAGGTTCTCGGCCACCGTCATGCCCGGCACGACGGTGAAATGCTGGTAGACCATGCCGATGCCCAGGTCGCGCGCGACCACCGGCGAGGCGATGTCGTGCTCGCGGCCGTCGATCAGCACGCTGCCTTCCTCGGCGCGCTGGTAGCCGACGACGCACTTCACCAGCGTGCTCTTGCCGGCGCCGTTCTCGCCCAGCAGCGCGTGCACCGTGCCGGGCCGCACCGCGAGCGACACGCCGTCGAGCGCGGTGAAGGCGCCGAAGCGCTTGGTCAGCTGGTAGGTGTCCAGCCGAAGCGCCCCCGTCTTCATGCCTTCATCTCCCGCCGGAAGACTTCCAGCGTGTGCGCCTTCACCTTGACGAAACGCTCGTCCGACACCGCCTCCGGCACCCTTGGCCGCGGCATCTCGAACGGCACGAACTCGGCGATGCGCGTCGGTCGCCGCGTCAGCAACAGGATGTGGTCGGCCAGGAACACCGCGTCCTCCAGGTCGTGCGACACGATCACCATCGTGACGCCGGTGGCAAGGTGCGCCTCCTGCAGCTTCTCGCGGATGAAGAGGGTCATCTCGAAATCCAGCGCCGAGAACGGCTCGTCGAGGAACATCACCTCGGGCCGCGGCGCCAGCGCCCGCATGATGCACACCGTCTGCATCTGGCCGCCCGACAGCTCGTACGGGTAGCGCTTCAGATCGAAGCGGATCTCGAACAGCTTCACCAGTTCGTCGACCCGCTCGCGCACCTGCGCTTCCTTCATGCCCTTGCGGCGCAGCGGGTAGGCGATGTTGTCCCAGGCGCTGATCCACGGGAACAGCGCATCGCGGTAGTTCTGGAACACGTAGCCGATGTCGGTCTGCTTCAGCGTCTTGCCGTCGAACAGGATCTCGCCGGCATCCAGCGGCACCAGCCCGGCGATCATGTTCATCAGCGTCGACTTGCCGCAGCCGTTGGGGCCGAAGATCGAGACGATCTCGCCGCGCGGCAGGTCGAGGCTGAAGTCGGTGTACAGCGGCGAGCCGGCAAAGGACTTGCACAGCCCGCGGATCGTCACGTGCGGCAGGTTCGCGGCGGGACCGTTCATGCCTTGCCGCTCCAGTGGATCAGCTTCTTCTCGACCAGCAGGAAGGCCAGGTTCAGCAGGTAGCCGAGCGCGCCGGTGACGAGGATCGAGGTGTACATGTCCTTGACGTTGAACACCTGCTGCGCATCGATGATGCGGTGGCCGAGGCCGGTCTCGGAGCCGATGAACATCTCGGCGACGATGACGATCACCAGCGCCATCGAGACAGCGCTGCGCAGGCCGACGAAGGTCTGCGCCAGGCTCTCCATCAGCAGCACGTCCTTGAACACGTGCCAGCGCGACACGCCCATGATCTGCGCCGCCATCACGCGCGTCTTCTTCGCGTTCATCACGCCGTAGGCGCTGTTGAACAGCACGATCAGCATGGCGCCGAAGCTGGCGATCGCGATCTTGTTGATGTCGGTGATGCCGAAGATCAGCATGAACAGCGGGATCAGCGCCGAGCTCGGCGTCGAGCGGAAGAAGTCGATCACGAACTCGACGCTGCGGTAGGCGAGCTCCGAGCTGCCGAGCAGCACGCCCAGCGGCACGCCGATCAGCACCGCGATCCCGAAAGCCGCCAGCGTGCGGTAGAGCGTGGACAGCAGGTCGGGCAGGATCGCGCCGCTGGTCACGGCGCCCCACAGGTAGGCCAGCGTCTCGCCGGGCGGCGGCAGCAGCACCGGCTTGATCCACCGGGCCGAGATCACCAGCTCCCACAGGCCGAACAGCAGCAGCGGGCCGATGAGGGGAAGCAGGCGGCGGTCCATCAGGCGCGACGCGAACATGGCGTGCCTCCCGGATCAGGCGGTGTAGAGCAGCGGCTTCACCGGCACCGCGCGCGAGAAGATCTTGCGCTCGGTGAACACGTCGAAGAACTTCTGGAACGCGTCGATGTCGCTCGGCTTGAACTCGTTGTAGAGCGTGAAGCCCGACAGCGGCACCTCCTTCACCAGCGAGGCGTCGATCGACGTGAAGCCGTCGAGGTGGGTGCGCGATTCCTCGGGGTTCCGGCGCACGTGATCGACCGCCTTCGCGTAGGCGGCGATGTACTTCCTCGCGTCGGCCGGGCGTTCCTTCAGCAGCGTGCTGGTGACGCTGGCCGAGCCGCCGAACCACGGCGCATCGGCATCGCCGAGCACGTACTTGCTGATCACGCCGGTCTCGAGCACGCGCGTCAGGCCCTTCAGCCGGCCGGCGGTGCCGGTGGGCTCGAGCGTGTAGACCGCGTCGATCTGTCCGCCCACCAGCGCCGGCACGTGCTGGCCCACCGGCAGCTCGGTCACCTGCGGGTTGGCCACGCCGTTCTTCTCCAGCATGATCTTCGCGAGCGTGACGTTCTGGATGCCGGGGCCGCTGGCGATCTTCCTGCCCTTCAGGTCGGCCAGCGACTTGATCGGGCTGTCCTTCGCGACGACGAACTCGTCGAGCACCAGCTTGTGGTTGGACGGGTTGCTGCAGATGATCTTGAACAGGCCCGGCGAGGTGATCTCGGCCAGCGCCAGCACCGCCGAGGCGGTGCCGTTGGCCGAGCCGTGGATGCGGCCGGAGATCATCGCCTCGGCCACCTGCTGCGCGCTGGAGAACTTCACGCCCTCGACGTCGAGGCCGGCTTCCTTGAAGAGGCCGCGCTCGAGGCCGGCATACAGCGGCAGGCCGCTCGCGATCGGCCAGTAGCCGATCAGGATCTTCTCGTCGGCGGCGCGGGTGAAGCTTGCGGCGCCGAGGGTGGCTGACGCGGCGAGGGTCTGCAGGGTGCGGCGGCGGGTGATCATGAACTACTCCTGGTGAATCTGGATCGCGTCGATCAAGGCGTTCGAATCGCTCACCGCCCCGAACACCCCACCCTGCATCGTCACCATCTTCAAGGCCGCCAGGTGGTTGCCGAGGTCGGTGGCCGCGGTGCAGTCGGACAGGATCAGGCATTCGTAGCCGCGGTCGTTCGCGTCGCGCATCGTCGTGTGCACGCAGACGTCGGTCGTGATGCCGGTCAGCACCAGGTTGCGGATGCCGCGCGTGTGCAGGATCAGGTCGAGGTCGGTTGCATAGAACGAGCCCTTGCCGGGCTTGTCGATCACCGGCTCGCCGGGCAACGGTGCCAGTTCGGGGATGATCTCCCAGCCCGGTTCGCCGATCGTCAGGATGCGGCCGCACGGTCCGAGGTCGCCGATGCCGATGCCGCCGGTGCCGATCTGCCGCGAGCGCCAGCGCTTGTTGGCCGGCAGGTCGGCAAGGTCGGGCCGGTGCCCTTCGCGCGTGTGGATCAGCGGGTAGCCCGCCTCGCGCATCGCGGCCATCAGGCGCGCAAGCGGTGCGATCGGCGCGCGCGTGAGGCCGATGTCGTAACCCATCTTGTCGACGTAGCCGCCCTCGCCGCAGAAGTCGACCTGCATGTCGATCACGACCAGCGCGGTGTTGTCCGGCCGCAGGTCGCCGTCGAAGGGCCAGCGGTACGGGTCCGCCGTCACGTAGCGCGTCATCGGGACACCCCCAGTTCGGCTGGCGCGCCCTTCACGGTGCGCGTCGGCGAGCAGGTCCACACCAGGATCGCGAGCGTCAGCACGTAGGGCACCGCGTTGAAGAGGTGGTAGCCGCTGCTGATGCCCACCGACTGCAGTGCCGGGCCGAGCGCACCGGCCCCACCGAACAGCAGCGCCGCGCCCAGGCAGCGCCACGGGTTCCAGCGCGCGAAGATCACCAGCGCGACGGCGATCAGTCCCTGCCCGCTCGACAAGCCCTCGTTCCAGCTGCCCGGGTAGTGCAGCGACAGCGATGCACCGCCCAGCCCGGCGATGAAGCCGCCGACCACGGTGGCCGCGATGCGGATGCCGTTGACCGAGTAGCCGAGCGAGCGCGCCGCGTCGCTGGAGTCGCCCGCCATGCGCAGCACCAGGCCGAAGCGGGTCGCCTTGAAGCCCCAGGCCAGCAGCGCCGCGAGCGCGACGCCGATCGGGAACAGCGCGTTGACCTGCAGCGCCGAGCGCACCTGCGCCGAGCTGCTCCAGTCGCCCAGCGCCAGCGCCGGGATCTGCGGCGCCTGCGGCTGGATCAGCGGCTTGCCGAGGTAGAACGCGAGGCCGCTGCCGAGCAGCATCAGCGCGATGCCGGTGGCGATGTCGTTGACGCGCGGCAGCGAGCACACCAGCCCGTGCAGCAGCGCAAGCAGCGCACCCGACAACCCGCCGACCAGCACGCCGACCCAGGCCGAGCCGCTCAGGTACGCGCCGCCGAAGCCGCTCATCGCCGAGAACACGAGCACGCCTTCCAGGCCCAGGTTGATGCGGCCGGCCTTCTCGGTCACGCACTCGCCGAGGCTGACCATCAGGAACGGCGTGCCGACGCGGATCGCACCGCCCAGCACGGCGATCAGCACGTTGATGAACAGCTCGGTGCTGGTCATGCCGTCACCTGCGGCGCGATCGGCACGGTGGCAGGCTCGGAGACAGGCCTGGCACGGGCGACGAACAGCTTGCCGCGCAGCGCCTCGCTGGCGAGGATCAGCAGGAAGGCGAAGCCCTGCAGCACCAGCACCGACGCATCCGGCACGTCCATGCGCCGCTGCAGCAGGCTGCCGGCGGCGCCGAAGCCGCCGAACAGCACCGCCACCGGCATCACGACCCACGGGTTGTGGCGCGCGACGAAGGACACCAGGATGCCGGCATAGCCCAGCCCGGCGATCAGCGATGCATTGGCGCTGGTGTGCACCGCCAGCACCTCGATGCCGCCGGCCAGGCCCGCGCAGGCGCCGCCGATCGCGCAGGCGGCCACGGTGATGCGCGCGCCCGGCAGCCCCACCAGCAGCGCGGCGCGCGCATTGCCGCCGACCACGCGCGTCGCGAAGCCCGATGGCGTCTGGAACAGCCACAGCCCGAGCGCGACGCAGGCGACGATGCCGAAGGCCAGGCCCCAATGAATGTCGCTGCCGCCGATGCCGCCGATCAGCAAGGCCTCGGCGATCGGCCGCGTCGACGGCTTGTTCAGGCTGGCCGGGTCGCGCAAGGCCCCTTCGACGAGGTGCTTGAACAGCGCGATGGCGATGTAGGCCAGCAGCAGGCTGCTGATGGTCTCGTTGACGCCGCGCCACTGGCGCAGCACGCCGGCCAGCGCGATCCACGCGGCACCGGCGAGGCCGGCCGCGAACAGCAGCAACGCGCTGCCGAAGACGTTGCCCGGCGGCGCGAACAGGTACGGCAGCGTCGCGCACGCGAGCCCGCCCAGCACCAGCGCGCCTTCGCCGCCGATCACCACCAGCCCGGCGCGCGCCGGGATCGCGACGCACAGGGCCGTCAGCATCAGCGGCGCGGCACGCTGCAGCGAGTTCTGCCACGAGAACCAGTCACCGAACGCGCCCTTGAACAACAGCGTCCACGCGTCCACCGGGCTCTTGCCGCCGACCCAGATGAAGCCGCCGAACAGCAGCAGCGCACCGCCCATCGCGAGCAGCGGCAGCGCGACCGATTCCAGCGTGTCGGCGGTGCGCGCGTTCATCTCAAGCGCCGGTTTTCCCAACGACGCCTTCGACCAGGTAGTTCATGCCCTCCAGCGTCGGGTCGGTCTGCTTGAAGACCTTGCCGGCCTCGATGATCGTCTTGCCGGCGTTGTCCTTCAGCGGACCCTTGAAGATGTCGAAGCTGCCCTTCAGCATCGCGGCCTTCACGTCGTCGGCCGCCTTCTTCGCCGGGGCCGACACCATCGAGCCGTACGGCGAGGGCTTCACGAAGCCCTCCTTCAAGCCGCCGCGCACGAAGTTCGGATGCGGCTTGCCGGTGCGGGCCGCATCGATGATGGTCTTGTAGGCGGTGATCCAGTTCCACTCGGCGCCGGTCAGGTAGGCGGCCGGCGCCAGCTTCGCCTGGCTCGCGTGGTAGCCGCAGACGAACTTGCCGCGCTTGGCCGCGGTCTCGACGATGACCTTCGGCCCGTCGACGTGCATCGTGAAGACATCGATGCCCTGGTCGGCCAGGCTGTTGGTGGCCTCCGCCTCCTTGACCGGCATCGACCAGTCGCCGGTGAAGATCACCGTCGTCGTGATCGACGGGTCGACCGAGCGCGCGCCCATCGTGAACGCGTTGATGTTGCGCAGCACCTGCGGGATCGGCTTGGCCGCAATGAAGCCGAGCTTCCTGCTCTTGCTCATGTGGCCGGCGACGACGCCGTTCAGGTACTGGCACTCGTCGATGTAGCCGAAGAAGCTGCCGGTGTTCTTCGGGTGCTTGCCCTCGGTCCACATGCCGCCGCAGTGCGCGAAGCGCACGTTCGGGTTCTTGCCCGCCACCGCCAGCATGTGCGGGTCGAAGTAGCCGAACGAGGTGGGGAACAGCAGCGTCGCGCCGTCCTGCGAGATCATGCCCTGCATGGTCTTCTGCACGGCCGTGGTCTCGGGCACGTTCTCTTCTTCCACCGCCTTGATGCCGGGCAGCTTCTTGATCTCGGCCACCGCCTCGGCATGGGCCTGGTTGTAGCCGAAGTCGTCCTTCGGGCCGACGTAGATGAAGCCGACGGTGATCGGCGCCTGGGCCTGGGCCAGGCTGCCGATGCCACCCAGCGCCAGCGCCGCGCCGGCACCCTTCAGGACATCGCGACGATTGAACTCTGCTGTAGCCATCTCTCGCTCCTTGCGTCAGCTGCGTGTGGAGGGAATCGCAGGAGTCGTGCCCGTCCGCGCCCGACTTCCGACCGCTCCGTTTAGAACACCTTCTTGTATACATGCAACCGGCGTGCCAGCCGGGCGCACCGGGGAAGGCGGCGACCGGGTGGCAGGTCGAGGTCCCAAACGGGGGCGCCGGGGCCGGGGCGAAGCGCCAAGCGCGGGCGGCGAAGCACCAAAAGCGACCAGGGCCATGGCCCGCCGATGGCCTGCGGCGACGCGGGCCGATGGCTCCTTGGGAGAAGCCCGCACGCGCTGCGCTACGGCGTCGGCGAGAACCTGTACGGCATCGACGCGATCCGCGCGTTCCGCGCCGCGCGGCCGACCTCCGGGCTGGTCTGACGGTGTCCGTCAAGGATTCTTGTCCACCTCGTCGTGCGTACCCAAGGCACGAAAGTAGGCAACGCCCTTCTCGACCGTGAAGCTGGCTTTGCATGTGTCGTTGGCCGTTGCGTGCAGGGTCCAGACGGGTACCTGCACGTGTGGATCGAGCGCCGAGCGAACCGTGATGCTCTTGAGCTGGTGAACGTGCAGGCCGGGCGGCATCGGATCTTGCCGCGGCAACAACGCGATGCGGGAGAAGACCTCGGCCAACACCGCAGCGTCCAGCTTCTTCAACTGCCGCCGAAACTGCGCATTGCCGCAGTCAATGCGCTCGATCAGGAAGCCAGCCACGGCGCGGCGCGGCGCTCAGAGGCGTTCAAGCAGTTTCTGGACTTCTTCCGGTGTGCTGGCAGTCCAGCCTTCCTCGCGCGGGGCACGATCGGCATCGTGCTCCAACAGGTCGGTCTTGAGTGCCAGGATTTCTTCGAACAGATCGGCCGAAGTTCTCAGAACCAACCTCACCGCATCGAGCGCTGGCGAGGAATTGCCATGAGGCATCGTGGCTTGGAGGCTGAGCAACCCAGCTCGGAGAATCTGCAAACGATCGGCAAACCGATCCAACAATTCGGACAGGTCGAAGTCCGCATCGATCAGGGATTCGCTCCTGTCATCCGTAACACGCGAGCGAGCGCCCCGAAACCACACAGCGTGCCGAGCCAGACGCTTCGACGTTCGATTGAAGTAGTGTGCCAACAGGTGGTTCCCGATGAAGGGAACCTGCGCCAACACCCGGATCGCCGCACCCACCGGTCGATTCTCTCGCTCAACCTTGGCCAACTGGCTGGGGACCAGGGCCTGGAGTTCGAGGGCGCAGGGCATGGCAAGGTTGAGCAGAAGCGTCATGGACTTTACCGGAGGACAGGGCGTGGGGCGAGACCGTATTCCCCGAGCTCCCTTCCGGCAATGGCACGGATGTCCCTGCGTCAGTTCGATGCCTTGATCAGCCGCCCGCTCGCCGACTGGATCGGCCGCGCATTCATCGGATACAGCCGCGCGAAGATCCCGATCTGCTCGGGCGAGATCCCCACCGGCTGCTTCATCACCATCCACAGCACGCCTTCACTGCACGGCGGCGTGGTCAGCGAGCCCATGTAGGTGAAATAGCCGCGCTCGGCGGGCAGCAGGGCGTTCAGGTCCAGCGTCGCACGCGCAGCCACCTCGTCGCCCTTCTCCAGCGGCAGGTTGTTCCACACCGTCTGCACCACCGGCTGCACGCTGCCGCGGTCCAGCAGCACCGCCACCACCGCCAGCTTGCCGTCGAGGTCCTTGTGCACCAGGTGGGCGACCATGTCGTACTGCCGGCCGTTCACGCGCTCTTCCGACGGCCGGTGGAAATGGAACTGCAGCAGCTCGAAGCGCCGCCCCATCACCTCGATCGAATTGCCGGGCGCGACGTTGACCTGCACCGTGTGGCCGTTGTCCAGCACCTTGAAGCCGCTGGGCTTGTAGTCGAACTGCACCGGATCGAGCTGCACCGAAATGCCATCGCGGATGTCGATCGGGCTCTGGCGCTTGCCGGACGAGCAGGCGCTGAACTCGGGCTTCAGCTTGCTCCAGTTCTCCGGAGCGCCGTCGCCGCTGTAGTCCCAGTGCGGCGACGCGCCATGCGCCGCGACCAGCGAGCGCGCCGGGCGCGTCGCGATCGGGCGCGGTTCGCCGC
>NZ_JBFUEB010000130.1:0-15648 GCF_056404395.1 Rhizobacter sp. P2_D12
CGGCCGCCCCGCGCTGCAGCGCGCACGGCAGCTGCTGCCGGCCTGGCAGCAGGCGGCACGCGCGCTGCCGCCGCACGACGTGCTCGACCGCATCGTTTCCGACGGTGACTACCGCGCGCGCGTGGCCGCCGTCGTGCCGCCCGAGCAGCGCGCCGCCGCGCTGAACGCGATCGACGCGCTGCTGGGCCAGGCGCTGACGCTGGACGGTGCGCGCTATGCGACGCCGTACAACTTCGTGCGGGCGCTGAAACGGCGCGCGCTGAAGGTGGCGCCGCCGGCCCGGCGCGACGCGGTGCAACTGCTGACGGTGCACGGCGCCAAGGGCCTGGAGGCGCGCGTCGTCTTCATCATGGACAGCGCACCCGAACGCCCCGGCACCGAGACCGCGACCCTCCTGGTCGACTGGCCGGTGCACCTGGACCGGCCGGCGCGCTGCGCCTTCGTCTATTCCGAGGCCGACGTGCCGCCGTCGCTCGCGCCGGCCCTGCTGCAGGAGCTGGAAGCGCGGCGCCGCGAGGAGCTGAACGGCCTGTACGTCGCGGTGACGCGCGCCCGCGAGCAGGTGGTGTTCAGCCGCACCGAGCCGCACATCGCCGCGCCGGGCGCATCGTGGTGGCAGCGCGTCGAGGCGCTGGCGCAGCCCTGGGTGCCGGGCGACGCCGCCGTCGGTGCCGCGGGGCAGGGCGATTTCAGCCTGCCGCGGCTGCCGGCGGTGGCCGCGCCGCCGCCCGCACCGCCCGCCGGCCCTGCGCGCGACGACCGCGCATCGCGCCTCGGCCAGGCCGTGCACCGCACGCTCGAATGGGCCACCGGCGCGGCAGGCGAGGCCGACCTGGAAACCCTGGCCGGCGCTGCGGCCGTCGCCTTCGACAGCCCGCCGCGCGAGGTGCTGCGCCTGGCGCGCACGATGCTGGCGCACGCCAGCGGCCGCCGCTTCTTCGACCGCGCCGGCCTGCTGTGGGCCGGCAACGAGGTGGCGGTGGCGCACGCCGGCCAGCCGTTGCGCATCGACCGCCTGGTGGCGCTGGACGAGGCCGGCGCGCGCGTCTGGTGGGTGCTGGACTACAAGCTCGCCCACAAGCCGCAGGCCCAGGACGACTACCTGCAGCAGATGCGCCGCTACCGCGATGCGGTGCAGGCGCTGCAGCCGGGCGAACGGGTGCGCTGCGCGCTGATCGCCGGAACCGGCGAGGTCGTCGAGGTCGAGGTTTGACCCCTTCCGGCGCTGAATTGGGACGGCTTTTCCGGGTTCATCTGTGCACCGCCGCGAGGCATTCCGCCGTCCAATAGGGCAACTACGTCACGTTGCGACCTCGCCCCATGTCCGTTCCGGAGACACCTGCTGCCAAGCCCAACCCGACGCGTGCGTTCGGGCGCTACCAGCTGCGTCAGCTGCTGGGCAAGAGCGACCGCAGCATGGTCTGGCTGGCCTTCGACCCGCGGGCGGCGCAGGACGTGATGCTGACGCTGCCGCGCGTGCAGCCGGCCGACGCCGCCGCGCTGGAGGGCTGGACGCGCGAAGCCAAGCTGGCCGCGCGGCTGGACCATCCGAACCTGGCCCACGTGGTCGAGGTCGGCGTGCAGGACCACTGGCCCTACGTGGCCGTCGACCGCGCGCTCGGCGTGACGCTGGCCGAACGGCTGGTGGCCTCGCCCGGGTTGGGCGCGAACGAGGCCGTCGGCTGGATCATCCAGGCACTGGAAGGCCTGGCCTTCGCACACGAGGCCGGCGCCTGGCACGGCGACCTGCAACTGCACCACGTGCTGGTCAGCGAGCAGGGCACGGTGCGGGTGATGGCGCTGGCCGTCGCCGGCCAGGCCGAGGCGGGCGCTGCGGAACGCGCGCACGACCGCGCGATGCCGATGGACCCGAACCAGCTGCGTGCCGCGCGCCAGGCGGCCGTGCGCGACGTGCTGGCGGCCGGCCTGCTGCTGCACCACCTGCTGGTGGGCCAGCCGGCGCTCGACGAACCCGACACCGCGCGCGTCATCGACCGCCTGCCGCCGACCGGCCGCGAAATCATCCGGCTGCCCTGGGGCACCCCGAAACCCATTCCCGAAGCACTGCGCGCGATCGCCAACCGCGCCACCGACCGCCAGGAGCGCCAGCGCTACCACAGCGCCCGCACGATGCTGCGCGCGCTGACGGGCTGGCGCGAAGCCGATGCACAGGACAGCGGCGGCGCGATCGCATTGCTGATCGACCGCATGCGCAGCATCGGCCACCTGCCGGCCGCGCCGGGCGTGGCGCAGCGCGTCGCGCGGCTCGCGATGGCCGAGGGCCAGCGCACCGACGAGATCGCGCAGCAGATCCTGCAGGACATGGCGCTCAGCTTCGAGCTGCTGCGCACCGTCAACTCGGCCCAGGTGCAGGGCACGCAGGTCTCGGGCAACGGCCCGGTGCTGACCATCCGCCGCGCGGTGGCGCTGGTCGGGCTGAAGGGCGTGCGCAGTGCCGCCTCGGTGCTGCGCGCCTGGCCCGGCCCGCTGTCCGAGCCGCATGCCGCCGCGCTGCAGAAACTGATGGAGCGCGTGCGCCTGGCCGGCCACACCGCGCAGGTGCTGCGGCCGGCCGGCTACGACCCCGAGGTGGTCTACCTGATCGCGACGCTGCAGAGCCTGGGCAGGCTGATGGTGCAGTACCACTTTCCGGAAGAGGCCGAGCAGATCCGCCAGCTGATGCTGCCGCTGCCGCCCACCGAGCCGGGCGAGGCCGAGCAGCCGGGCATGTCCGAGGAGGGTGCCTCGTTCGCCGTGCTGGGCGTCGACAGCGAACTGCTGGGTGCCGCGGTGGCGCGCCACTGGGGCCTGAACGACGAGGTGCTGCACATGATCCGCCGCCTGGCGCCGGGCCGCCCGGTGCGCACGCCCGACAGCGACGGCGACGTGCTGCGCATTGCCGCCAGTGCCGCCAACGAGGCGGTCGACGTGATCACCCTGCAGCCGCCGGCGCGCGTGGCCGCCGGGCTGGCCGCGGTGGCGCAGCGCTATGCGCGGCCGCTGGAAGTCACCGCGCGCGACATCGGCGAGGCGCTGCAGACGGCGCGCCAGGCGATGAATGGCGGCCCGCCGCCGGCCTCGCGCCGCGCCGGCCCCGAGGAATCGCCGCTGCCCGAAGGTGGTTTGCGCGGCCTGGCCGCTTCGCGTTCGCGTCCGCAGTGACGCGCTGAAACCGCATCCCGCCCTCGATGCCCGCTGCTGCCGCCACGGCCATGCGCCCCGCCACCCTCGGTCGTTTCGAACTGCGCCGCCTGCTCGGCAAGGGTGCACAGGCGACGGTGTGGCTGGGCTACGACCCGCGCCTGGAGCGCGAGGTGGCCGTCAAGCTGATGCGCCCCGGCGCCGACAGCGCGGCCGTCGGCTACTGGCTGCAGGAAGCGCGCAGCGTCAGCCGGCTGAACCACCCGCACATCGTGCCGGTGTTCGAGGCCGACGTGCACGAGCAGCAGCCTTACCTCGTCTTCGAATACGTGCCCGGCCAGACGCTGGCCGAGCAGCTGCGGGCGCGCGGCGCGTTGCCGTCGCGCGAGGCGGTGGAGCGCATGCTGGGCGTGCTGGATGCGCTGTCGGTGGCCCATGCAGCCGGCGTGATCCATCGCGACCTGAAGCCGTCGAACATCCTGGTCGATCCGGAAGGCCGGGCGCGCGTGATGGACTTCGGCATCGCCGCGCGGATGCAGGATGCGCAGCACGTGCAGCAGGTGGTGGGCACGCCCGGCTACATGTCGCCCGAGGCGGCGCACGGGATGAAGGCGGCGCCGGCGATGGACCTGTTCTCGGCCGCGCTGGTGCTGGCCGAGATGCTGTGTGGCCGGCAACTGCTGGTCGAGAAGGACCCGTACCGCGCGATGTACCGCGTGGCGCACGAAGACATGGTGTGGCCGAAGGACGCCGCCGGCGATGCCGACGACGCGCTGCGCGCGATCGTGATGCGCAGCCTGGCGCGCGACCCGGGGCAGCGGCATGCCGACGTCGCGACGTTCCGCAAGGCCTTGCAGGACTGGCTGGCGCCGGCGACGCCGGATGCGGCGGCGCTCGCCGCGCCGGCCAGCAGTGGCACGCTCGAGTTCCTGCTGCGCCGCATGCGGCACAAGAGCGATTTCCCGGCGATGTCGGATTCGGTCGCGCGCATCCAGCGCGTGGCGAACTCCGAGACCGAGAGCCTGGCCAGCCTGTCGAGCGAGATCCTGAAGGACGTGGCGCTGACCAACAAGCTGCTGCGGCTGGTGAACACGGCGCACTACTCGCAATCGGGCGGTGGCAGCATCAGCACGGTGTCGCGCGCGGTGGCGCTGATCGGCTTTGCCGGCATCCGCAACATCGCGCTCAGCCTGGTGCTGCTGGAGCACATGCACGACAAGGGGCATGCGAACCAGCTGAAGGAGGAGTTCCTGCGCTCGCTGATGGCCGGCTCGCTGGCCAACGAGCTGCTGCCGAACTCGCGCGAGGGCGAAGAGGCCTTCATCGGCGCGATGTTCCAGAACCTGGGGCGGCTGCTGACCGAGTTCTATTTTCCGGACGAGGCGCGCCAGGTGCGCAAGCTGACCGGCAGCAAGGGCGTCGGCGGCTCGGTGATGGGCGAGCACGCGGCGTCGATCAGCGTGCTGGGCCTGAGTTTCGAGGAGCTGGGCGTCGGCATCGCCAAGGCCTGGGGGCTGCCGGACAGCCTGCAGCGCTGCATGCGAAAGCCGGTGGGCGACATGCCGACGCGGCCGTGCGACAAGGCCGACCGCCTGCGCTGGATCGCGATGGCGGCGAACGACGTGACCGATGCGCTGATGCAGGCCGAGCCGGGCCGCGCGAGCAGCGCGATCGCCGCGGTGGCGCAGCGCTATGCGCGGGTGCTCGAGATCAGCCCGCGCGACATGCAGGCGGCGGCCTTGCTGGCGCAGCAGCGGCTGGCGGCGCTGGCCCAGGCGATGAGCCTGAGCGTGCAGCCGGGCTCGCCGGTGCGACGGCTGCTGGAGCAACCGGGCGGCAATGGCACGGCAGCAACGATCGTCGAGGACGCGGACAGCCTGACCGGGCACGAGCTGCAGGCGACGATCACCGTCGACAACGCGCCGGCCGCGAAGCCGTTCGACCAGGATGCGGCGGCGGCGATGCTGGGTGCGGGCATCCAGGACATCACCAACACGATGGTCGAGGATTTCAAGCTCAACGACGTGCTGCGCATGATCCTGGAGACCATGCTGCGCGCGCTGGGCTTCCGGCGCATCGTGTTCTGCCTGCGCGACCCGAAGACCGAGATGCTGACCGGGCGCTTCGGCATGGGCGAGGACGTGGACTCGGCCTGCAAGCAGTTCAAGGTGGCGCTGAAGCCGGCGGCCGGCACGGCGCCGGACCTGTTCAGCGCGGTGTGCCTGAAGGGCGCCGACACGCTGATCTCGGACGCGACGGTGCCGAACATCGCGGCGCGGCTGCCGGTGTGGTACCGCCAGCAGGTGAATGCGCCGGCTTTCCTGCTGTTGCCGCTGCTGATGAAGGGCGCCCCGTTCGCGCTGATCTATGCCGACAAGGCCCAGCCCGGCGGCATCGATCTGGGCGAGCGGGAACTCTCGCTGCTGCGCACCTTGCGCAACCAGGCCGTGATGGCGTTCAAGCAGGCGCGCTGAGGGCGCCGGCCGGGAGTGGCTGGGGCGTGCGTCCGTTTCCGGACCTGCGCCGTAAGTGGGGGCTGAACATCCTCCACCCTTCAAAAGGCCATTCCATGAAGATCGAAAACCTGACGACGACCGGCATCGCCGTTCTCTCCACTGTTGCTGCCGCATTGCTGGCCGGTTGCGCGACGCCGCCGGCCCCACCGGCGGCGATTGCCGTGCCGGCGGATGTCCCGGTCGCGTTGCAGCCGGCGGCGGGGCAGGAGCCCTTCCTGCAGGTGCATGCGACGGGCGTGCAGGTCTACGAGTGCAGCAGCAAGGCCGAAGCGCCCGGTGGCTGGGCCTGGGTATTCAAGGCGCCGCAGGCCACGCTCGCGGATGCTGCGGGCAAGGTCATCGGGCACCACTTCGCCGGGCCGTCGTGGACGCTGGACGACGGGGCCACCATCGTCGGCCAGGTCAGCGCCAGCGCGCCGGCGCAGGAGAAGGGCTCGATCCCGTGGCTGCTGCTGGCGGTGAAGTCGCGCCAGGGGCAAGGCGCCCTGTCCGGGACGACCAGCGTGCAGCGCCTGGACACCGGGGGCGGTGTCGCGCCGGCGGCGCCCTGTGCGGCCGCCAATGCGCACGAGGTGGAACGGGTCGGGTACGTGGCAACGTATGTGTTCTGGCGCATGAAGGCCGCGTCTCGCGGTTGACGCGACCTGCCTGCGGGCGGGCGAGGTCAGCGTCTTCCTACGAAGACTGGCTCGCTCGTCCGACGCGGTGTCGCGTGAGCGCCCGGCGGTTGCGATGGGCGCAGTTCTCTATGGTTGCGTGGCGGGCTGGCACGTGCCGGCGCTGCCAGCACCACCCATGGAGATCGTCATGAGCAAGCAAGCGAAACAAACCCCCGGCAAGCCGGCACCGCAGGCCGACCTGAGCCAGGTGCAGGGCGAGGGCGACTACGAGGCCGGGCGCCACTACGACGAGAAGACGCGCGACTTCGTCGAGTCCGGCAAGGTCGACGAGGCCGCGCGCAAGGCGCATCCGAAGTCGGAGCGCGAACAGCAGGAGATGCAGAAAGCCGAGGAGATCGGGAAGTCGCACTCGAAGGGCGAGGATCCCCACGGCTGATCTTTGCCAGCTGTGTGCGGGATCCTTCGTCGGCAAGATTGCCGTCACTTCGCCACGGCTTTGACCAACTCGTGGCGAATTCGCTTGCGCTTGACGGGATCATCCAATCCGGCAAAGAGTGGATGACCAAGAAGTTCAACGGCGGACGGCCTGGAATCCGGATCTATGTTGGACATCAGGTCGAGTAGGTCCTGGACATGCGCATCTTCCGCTCGTCCGTACTTTGGCTTGGTGCGCTTGTTTTCCATGACGAGCTCCTCGACTTCCTGGTCCCACTCGGCGTCGAACGCCATGGTGCCGTTGAAGATCTGCGATATCACGGTGTGCGCTGAGTAGATGTCGGTAGAAGAATTCGCCGTCAGTTCGGGTTCTGGATGTTCCTGCAAAGCGGTCGCCTTGATTCGAGTTTTCTCGCTCTTCGTCAAGCGAGTTGCAGCCCCTCCCGCTTCCTTCAGAAGCTCCTTCTCTCTGCGGTTTCGTTTTTTTTTGGCCTTCGTGACGGCCTTCGAGAACTGCATGAGTTCCCGAGATGCATAGCGTGGCTGGTCAGGTATCTTGTGCAAGACTGTTCCTGCCGGAACGGTCGTTCCGAAGTCCATTGCTTTGAGCCGACCGTCCGGCCCCAGCAAGAAGTTCTGTGGTTTGACGTCGATGTGCACGTAGCCCCTCTCGTGGATTCGAGCCAGGGCGCGAATCACGTAGTACGCGAGCAGGCGCTTCAGCTCGAGCATCGCCGCTTGAGCAGTACGCGCTGCCCCCTTGTTGCCCATCTTGATGTCGCCGGCGAACTGAGCGGCCAAGCGACATTGGTGCTTGGCCAGCTTGCCGATGACGTGCTCAAGGTCGCCAGCGGGGCAATCTTCCATCAGCAGCAGTTGCTTGTCGTCTTCTATGCCGACGCCAAGGTACTTGATGACGCTGCTCGTGTGTTCCGACAACTCGCGATGGATGGCAATCTCCCGGTCAGAATCCTGATTCTTCCTTGGCAACGACTTCGCAACGACGGACTTGTCATCTAGTTCTCGAGTGAGCCGACGGACTTTGTTGTCATAGATGAACTCGCCCTTCGAGTACTTGGCATGTCGTTCATCGATCACGTGAGTATTGCGATTGTCCTGAACCTTGGCTGCCTCCTTGTGAATGGAAGCCTCACGCGACGAGCTGTCTTTGGTGGGATCAATGTCAAAGCCTGCCTCGTTGAGTGTCTTTGCTGCTCGACGCTCTTGGGCTTCGAAGAGGCCGCATGCTTGTGCCGTGCGATTGAAGAGCGTGTTCTTGCGAAAGAAGAGGATCTTGTTCCCCTTCAGATCGCGCCTTTCGCAGGGGTGGCCAAGCAGGTCAGCACTCCGATTGGAGCCAACGAAGTCGACGATCTCATGGGATTGCTCGGGCTTGCTCAGATTGCGTAGATTCAGGTGGGGCATGGTCGAGTCGCCTGGTACTGCTTGTGGCGCGGGAGTGCGCAGGGCGGCATGGACGGGGGCGAATCTGTCGGCAACCGCAATGCGAGATGTGTGGGCTACATCTCGATTCCGGTTCCGGATCTGGACGCTGACTGGTGTCACGGTTCGGTTGGAACCGTGATCACCTTGGCGAGGTCTTTACTTGCTCGCACCACCCTCCGGCATCGCCGACGAGTGGTGGTGCGCGATCAGCCAGTTGCCGTTCTGGAACTCGTAGACGTAGGTGTAGCGGGCATGCACCTTCTTGCCGCCCTTCAGCGTGAAGGTGTAGGTGCCGACGTCCTGCGCGATGTTGCAGCCGATCTTGACGATGCGGCTGTCGATCTTGCCCTGCGGCGTGCTCTTCAGGAACTTGACGAAGTAGTCGTGGATCTCCGCCGGGTTCGTGCGCGGCTTGTCCGAGACGGTGGCCAGCAGCACGCCGTCGCTCGCGTAGTTGGCAACGACCTTGTCCGCGTCCAGCGTGGCCAGGGATGCGTTCCAGCGATCGAACAGCGCGGCCACCTGTTGCTCGTTGACCGCCTGGCAGGTGGCCGTGGCGGGCGCTTGCGCAAAGGCGGAGGCCGACGACAGGCCCACGGCGATCACGGTGGCGGCGGGAAGGAAAGCTGCGCGAAGCAGGTTCATGAAGAGTCCTCGTCAAGGGTTGGATGTCACCGGGGATCCGGTGCAACCATTGTTCGAGGGGGACATGAACAGGGGGCGCGACAGGCGATGAAGAAAGCCTGACATTTCGATGAACGCAGGATGAACGGGCCGGGCCGTGGCTCAGCCTGCGCTGTCGTCCAGCCGGTAGCCCAGCCCGCGCACGGTCTTGATCAGCGCCACCGGGTGGCCTTCGTCGATCTTGCCGCGCAGGCGGCGCACATAGACGTCGACGACGTTGGTCAGCGGGTCTTCGGTCGTGCCCCAGACGTTGGACAGGATGCGTTCGCGGCTGTACAGCCGCCCCGGCGTGCTCATCAGCAGTTCGAGGAACGCGAGCTCCTTGGCCGTCAGCGCGATCGGCTTGCCGGCGCGGCTGGCCTGCATGCGCTCGCGGTCGAGCAGCAGGTCGGCGACCTGCAGCGTGCTGGCGCGCGGGCGCTGTTCGCGGCCACGGCGCAGCAGCGCCTCGATGCGCGCCAGCAGTTCGTCGAAGGCGAAGGGCTTGGTCAGGTAGTCGTCCGCGCCCAGCCGCAGGCCGTTCACCTTGTCCTCGACGCTGCCCAGCGCGGTGAGCATCAGCACCGGCACGTGGCAGCCCTCGGCGCGCAGCGTCTGGCACAGCTCCAGGCCGCTCAGGCCGGGCAGCATGAGGTCGAGGATCAGCACGGCCGGCTCGCTGCTGCGGCTGAGGCTCAATCCTTCCGGGCCGGTGCGTGCGAGCTGCACGCCGTAGCCTTCGGCACGCAGTCCACGCTCCAGGAAATCGGCGACCCGCGGGTCGTCCTCGACCACCAGCAGGTTCATGTCGTCGCTTCCGCGCGCCGGCAGGGCAGTTCGATGTGCAGCGTGGTGCCCTGGTGGGCGACGCTCTCGATGCGGATGTCGCCGTGATGGGCCTGGACGATCGCCTGCGCGATCGACAGGCCGATGCCGGTGCCGTCGGCCCGGTGCGCCCGCGCCCGGCGTCCGCGCACGAAGCGCTGGAACACGACGGGCAATTCTTCGGCGTCGATGCCGATGCCTTCGTCCACCACCATGATGTCGACCTTGTCCTGCTGCACCTGCCAAGCCAGGCGCACCGCGTCGCCTCGGGTGGAATAGCGTATCGCATTGTCGAGCGCGATCATCACCGCCTGGCGCAGCCGGTCGGCATCGGCGTGCACGCTGACCGGCCGCCCGCCGGTATCGGCCGGCGCATGCAGCTGCACGCTCACGCCGTGCAGGGCGCCGAGCGTCTCGGCCTGCTCGGCCGCGTCGGCCAGCAGCGCCGGCAGGTCGACCGCATCGAAGCGCATCGACAGCTGGTCGGCCTCGGCCTTGGCGATCAGCAGCAGGTCGTCGATGACGCCGGCCAGCTGCTTGACGCCGCCGACGATGCGCGACAGCGTCTGCTTGTATTCGTCGACCGGCTTGTCGACGCCACGCAGCGCGATCTCGGCTTCGCCGCGGATCGCGGTGGCCGGCGTGCGCAGCTCGTGGCTCAGGTCGGCGAACAACTGGCGGCGGCGCGCGTCGACGCGTTGCAGCGCGTCGTGGGCCGAGCTGAGCTCGCGGGTGCGCGCCTGCACGGCGTCTTCGAGACGGCGGCGTGCGGCGTCGGCATCGCCGCGGTGCTGCTGCAGCTCGGCCGCCATCGCGTTGAAGTGTCCGGCGACGCGGTCGAACTCGTCGTGCGAACCGATGGGCACGCGGTGGTCCAGCGCACCGGCCTGCAGCGCCTGGATGCCGGCCAGCAGGCGGTCGAGCGGGCGCTGCAGCCGCCGCCCCAGGTGCACCGCCAGCACGACGGCCGCGAGCAGCGTGACGAGTACCATGCCGACGGCCTGCACGCGCAGCACGTCGAGCCCGCCTTCGGTGGCGGCGCGCGCGATGGGCACCGCCTCGCGCTGGCGCGCGATGGCGCCGTCGACCAGCTCGCGCAGGTCGCGGCCGCGCGCCAGGTCGAACACCTGGTTCAGCTCTTTCCAGACGGCGCTGAACTCGGCGCCGCGTTCGAGCGGTGCGAGCTGCAGCAGCCGCGACTGCACGGCGGCGATGTTGTCGTCCAGCAGCCCGGCGACGGCCACCAGTTTCGGCACGTCGGGCGGCACCGCGATGCCGTCGCGCGCCGCGAGCTCGTTCCACACCTCGAGGTCGCGAGCCGCCAGGTCCTTCAGGTTGGCCGCGCTGGCCTGCATGCGCGCCAGCAGGCGGTCGCGCACCTCGACCGAGGCCTCGGCGCTCATCAGCTGCTGCGACGCCCAGACGCGCAGGCGCTGCTTGCTCGCCGACAGCTCCAGCAGCTCGGACAGGATGTCGCTGGCGAGGCGGCTGTGCTGCGCATAGGCGTGCACGCGGTTCGCGCCCCAGTAGACGAAACCGGCCTGGATGCAGACCAGGGCGACGAGGGCGGCGAGGGCGAGCGACAGGCGCAGTCGGAACATGCCCTGACTCTATCGTCCGCCGGCCTGCGGGACATGAACGTCAGATGAACAGGGCAGGCAGGTCGCTGCGGCTCAGGCCGTTGTCGCAAAGCCCGGCATCAGGCGGAGGCACGGCGGGGAACATAGCTGAGCGTGGGGGAAATCGGGGTGCGGGCGATCGATGCTTGCACAATGGCTGCCATCTCCAGCTTCCTCAAAGTGCACCATGCGCCTGCTGCTCGTTGCCCTCACGACTGCGATCATCTCGTCCACCGGCTGCGCCGCACCGCCGCCGTTGACCGCCAAGAGCACGCCCACCGGCGTCGCGGTGGAGAGCTACCGGACCTGTGCCTGGGTCGCCATGGGGTCGCTGAAGAGCAGCGGCAAGGCCGGCGCGGCCGAGCAGGCGGCGACGTCGGCCGAAGGCCAGTGCGTGGCCCAGCGCAAGGCCGTGCGCGATGCGGTGATCGCCGAGAACGCCTCCGAGCCGGCGCGCCGCGATGCGTTCGCCGAGTCTTACGTGAACAACCTCCGGGACACCATCATCAAGGGGATGGCTGCCGACTTCGGCGGAAAGTGACGAGGCCCAGGCCCAGCAGCATCGCCATCCAGGTGACGGGCTCCGGGATCGCCGGCACCTGGGGTGATCCGATGTAGGCCCCGAGGTTCAACCACCCGAACAGGTTGCCGGCGGTGTGGTTGGAGATGGTCATCGACAGGTGACCGAACGAGTCGACGCTGTAGTCGAAATCATCGCCGCTGGGCACGTACGGCAACGCGGGCGATCCCGGAACGTTCGGGTCGGCGCTGGTCAGCTGGCCCTGCAGCGTGACCGCGAAGTGCTGGTTGTTGTTTGGATTGGCGTCGGTGTCCTTGAGCCAGTACGACAGGTAGCCCTGGTTGTACGGCGGCTGCCCCGGGTCCTGGTAGCCGCTGCCTTCGGTGTAGCTCGGCTGGGCCTGCAGCACGCCGTCCGACGACGTGTAGCTGACCGTCCCGGCGAGCGTGAGGGATGCGCTGGGGTTCAGCACGAAGGGGCGCGACCAGCTCCAGCCGGCGAAGGCGTACTCGGTGGCGGCGCCGGTCTGCCACGCCCCGCCGAAGTTGCCCGGGTGAAGGTACGAACTGGTGCTGACGCCGTGGCCCGGCGCGGCGGGGATCGCCGCGTCGAAGTTGCCGAACGGTGCGCCATTCAGGTTGCCGATGCCTGGCGTGCTGGGGGAGAACAACTGCAGGTTGCCGGAGTCCGTCGGACTCGCCTGGGTGTTCAACGAACCGAACACCCAGGTGTTGCCGGACCAGTAGCCCGCCGGCGTGGGCGTGGTCGCGTTGTCGCCCATCGGCGTCAGCGAATCGATCTTGAAATCGAGCGAACCGTAGGCGGCCTGCACGCTGACGTGCATGCACAGGCCCAGCACCGCACCCGGCAGGTATCGCGTTCTCATCGCATCTCCCCTTGGCCGGGCCCTGTGCCGACTTCAGGGCATTCGACTGCAAGCGCCTCGCCGACACAAGGATTGGCCACGGTGGCGTCACCGGCAAAAGCTACATGCCGGGTGAACGCTGGGTGCTGGCGAATTCGTCCAACCACGCCGGGTAGGCGTCGTACTCTGCGTAGTGGATGCAAGCGTCCAGTCGCTGGGCGGCGGAAAGTCGACTTCGAAGATCCCCCACGACGTCCTCAAGCGCCGTATTCACGCCAAGGAAGTATTCGTAGCCTTCGAGCAGGGCATCCTCGGGCACACGGTAGTCGTCGGTGAATGCGACCAGCTTGGCCTCGGAGTCAGCGGTCCATGGGCGACGCGCGATGATGCAAAGCGAATCGTCGGTGGCTTCCAGGTTTGCGATGATGTCGGCCAGTCTCATCTTGGCGGTGCAGAGAGATGAGAGGTGACGAGCCTTACCCCCGGCACTGGTCGCGACAGTTAGGGCTGCTTCGTTCCCGACCTGACCCGGTTGGCCGTGCTTCCATGCGGGGAGGCCCGTCGCGGCGGATTGTAGGCGACGGGCAATGGCCTTCTCAGCGCAGCTGCAAAGAATCGTCGCCGAATTCGATGTTCAGCGGCTCGATCAGCAGCCGCTTCGGGCCGGCCTCGATGCGCCCGGCGATCAACGCCTTCACGCCCTGCGCCTGCGCGACCTCGACGGTGCGGTGCGCATCCTCGGCCTTCACGAACAGCGCGAACCCCGCGCCCATGTTCAGCGTGCTGTAGGCCTCTTGATCGTCCTGCTGCGCATGCTGCTGGATGAACTTCAGCACCGGCGTCACCTCGGGCACCGTGTGGATGCGGTAGGTGTGCTCGGCCGGGTGCCGCAGCAGCTTGCGCCAGCCATGGCCGGTGATGTTGGCGCAGTAGTGCGGCTTGATGCCGGCCGCATACAGCGCCTCGGTGACCGGTGAATACAGCACCGTCGGCGCCAGCAGCGCCTCGCCGTAGCTCAGGCCCGGCGACACCTCGGTGAGGTAGCCCTCGGGCAGGCGCTCCACCAGCTTGCGCGCCAGGCTCAGCCCGTTCGCATGGATGCCGCTCGAGGCCAGCAGCACGATCACGTCGCCCGGCCCGAGCTGGTCGCCCACCGACAGCCGCTCCTTCGGGTTGATCAGCCCGGTGCAGCTCGCGGCCAGGTCGATGCGGCCCTCGGCCACGATGCCCGCCAGCGCCGGCGTCTCGCCGCCGCCCCAGGCCACCTTGCAGGTGTCGCAGGCGGCCTTCCAGCCTTCCACCAGGGCCTGCGCGCGCTGTGCATCCGAGAACCAGTCGGACCCGCCCGCGGCCCAGTAGGCCTGCACCACCAGCGGCGTCGCGCCGACGGTGATCAGGTCGTTGATCGCCATCGCGATCGTGTCCTGCGCGATGCCGGCGTAGTAGCTCTTGCCGGTCAGCGCCTTCATCTCGTCGGCCACCAGCGCCTTCGAGCCCAGGCATTCGACGATGGACGCCAGGTAGAACGGCCCCACGTCCACCACGTAGGCCGATTCGCCGCGCGAGGCCGCCACCTCGCTGAAACCGTGCGCGCCCAGGTGGGCGCCGGTCGCCTTCGCGGCCCGCTGCGCGGCCACCTTCAGCGGGTCGATCAGGTCGTAGTTGACGCCGGCCTGTTCGTAGCTGAGCGTGTCGGGGGAGGCAGGGGTCGGTTTCATCGGGCGGGCAGCAAAGTCGGACGTCGGGCCAGGCCTGCACGCAGGCCGAAACCGCGATTATCGGGTACCACCGGCCCCCGTAGAATGACCCCATGTCCTATCTCGTCCTGGCCCGCAAATACCGCCCGCGCGACTTCGAAGGCCTGGTCGGCCAGGAGCACGTCGTGCAGGCGCTGGCCAACGCGCTGACGCAGCAGCGGCTGCACCACGCCTACCTCTTCACCGGCACGCGCGGCGTCGGCAAGACCACCGTCTCGCGCATCCTCGCCAAGTCGCTCAACTGCACCGGCGCCGACGGGCAGGGCACCATCACCGCCCACCCCTGCGGCGTGTGCGATGCCTGCCGCGACATCGACAGCGGCCGCTTCGTCGACTACGTCGAGCTCGACGCGGCCTCCAACCGCGGCGTCGAAGAAATCTCGCAGCTGCTCGACCAGGCCGTCTACAAGCCGGTGGTCGGCCGCTTCAAGGTCTACATGATCGACGAAGTGCACATGCTGTCGAACACCGCGTTCAACGCGATGCTGAAGACGCTCGAAGAGCCGCCCGATTACCTGAAATTCGTGCTCGCCACCACCGATCCGCAGAAGGTGCCGCCCACCGTGCTGTCGCGCTGCCTGCAGTTCAACCTGCGGCCGATGGCGCCGCAGACGGTGCAGGAGCACCTGGCCAGCGTGCTGGGCCTGGAGCAGATCGAGGCCGAGCCCGGTGCACTGCGCCTGCTGGCGCGCGCGGCGCGCGGCTCGATGCGCGATGCGCTGTCGCTCACCGACCAGGCCATCGCCTTCGGGGCCGGCAGCCTGTCGGAAGCCGGCGTGCGCCAGATGCTGGGCGCGGTCGACCGCAGCCACGCGGTGCGGCTGGTCGAGGCGCTGGCCGCCGGCGATGGCGCCGAGGTGGTCGCGACGGTCGATGGCCTGCGTGCGCTCGGTCTGTCGTGCAGCGGCACGCTCGAAGAGATGGCCACGCTGTTGCAGCAGATGGCGGTGCTGCAGGCCGTGCCGGCCGCGGCGGACGAGAACGACCCCGACACGCCGGCCGTCCAGCGCCTGGCCGGCCTGCTGGCGCCGGACGAGACGCAGCTGCTCTACAGCATCGTGCTGCATGGCCGCGCCGAGCTCGGCCTCGCGCCCGACGAATACAGCGGCCTCGTGATGGTGTTGCTGCGCCTGCTGGCCTTCAAGCCCTCGGGCACGCCGGCCCCGCGGCGCGAAGCCCCGGCGATGGTGAGCGGCCGCGCCAGCATCGCGGTGGCGCCGGCAGCGGCCGCACCGGTGCGC
>NZ_JBFUEB010000131.1:0-15452 GCF_056404395.1 Rhizobacter sp. P2_D12
GATGCGGGCCGAGCGCCGGGCCGCCCCAAGCCTGTCCTGAGCCTGTCGAAGGGCCGGCCCGCGCCCCCTCGGGGGGCCGTTCGCCGTACCCGGCGAACGAGGGGCAGTCATGCGCGCTCGAACACCGCCATGCTCTCGACGTGGGCGGTATGCGGGAACATGTTGACCGCCCCTGCCGCCGTGCAGCGGTAGCCGGCCTGGTGCACCAGCAAACCCGCATCACGCGCCAGCGTCGCCGGGTTGCAGCTGACGTAGACGATGCGCTTCGGCGGTTCATAGCCCGGCGCCGACGACGCATCCGCATGCAGGTCGGCCAGCGCCTTGGCCAGCGCGAATGCTCCTTCTCGCGGCGGATCCACCAGCCACTTCTGCGCATTGCCGTAGCCCGCCAGTTCGGCCGGCGTGATCTCGAACAGGTTGCGCGCGACGAACGAGGTCTTGTGCGCCAGCCGGTTCACCGCCGCGTTCTCGCGCGAACGTGTCACCAGCGACTCGCTGCCCTCGATGCCCAGCACCTCGCGCGCCTGCGTCGCGATCGGCAGCGTGAAGTTGCCGAGCCCGCAGAACCAGTCGATCACCCGCTCGTGCGGCTGCGCACCCAAGAGCTTCAGCGCGCGCGACACCAGCACCTGGTTGATCTGGTGGTTGACCTGCGTGAAGTCGGTCGGCTTGAACGGCATCGTGATGCCGAACTCGGGCAGGTCGTAGGCCAGCGGCGGCCCGCCGGCGTCGAGCAGCTGCACGCTGTCCGGACCCTTCGGCTGCAACCACCACTGGATGCCGTGCGCGGCCCCGAACGCCCGCAGGCGCTGCAGGTCGCCGGCGCTCAGCGGCTCGAGGTGGCGCAGCACCAGCGCGGTCACGCCGGTGCCGATGGCGACCTCGATCTGCGGCAGCCGGTCGCGCTGGTCCRTCGCGCCGATCAACTCGCGCAGCGGCAGCAGCAGGTCGCTCAGGTGGCGCGGCAGCACCTCGCAGCTGTCCATGTCGGCCACGTAGCTCGACTTGCGCTCGTGGAAGCCCACCAGCACCTTGCCCTTCTTGACGACGTGGCGCACCGACAGCCGCGCCCGGTAGCGGTAACCCCAGGCCGGTCCCTCGATCGGCCGCAGCACGCGCTCGGCCTTGGCCTTGCCCAGGTGCCACAGCGCGTCTTCGAGCGCCCGCTGCTTGGTCGCGACCTGCGCGCCGACGTGGAAGTGCTGCATCTTGCAGCCGCCACAGGTGCCGAAGTGCCGGCAGCCCGGCACGACGCGCTGCGAGCTCTCCCGGCGCAACGCCGTCATCGTCGCCTGTTCCCAGTTGTTCTTGCGGCGCCCCACGCTGACCTGGACCTGCTCACCGGGCAATGCGCCCTCGATGAACACCACCTTGCCTTCCGCGTTGTGCGCCACGCCTTGCGCTTCCAGGTCGAGCGATTCGACCGTCAGCCATTCATCCTGTGCTGTCATCCCGCGATTGTCGCAGGCGCTAGAAGATGGAGTCGCGATCGATGCCGCTGCGCGCCATGCGCCGCTTGAGCTTCACCAACGCCTCCTGCTGGATCTGCCGGATGCGCTCGCGCGTCAGCCCCAGCCGCTCGGCCAGCACCTCCAGCGTCTCGGGCTCGCGGTCGCGCAGCCCGTAGCGGCCCGACAGCACCTCGCGCTCGCGGTCGTTCAGCTCGTCGAGCCCGTGCTGCAGCAGCACGTCGATCTCGTGGTTCAGCGTCGTCGACAGCGGGTCGCTCGCGCCCTCGTCGGCCACGCTGTCGAGCATCGACTCGGAGTTCTCGCGGTCGATCGGCGCGTCCAGCGAGGCCGGCAGCTCGGCGAACTTCAGCAGCTCGCTGACCTCCTGCACGGGCCGGCCGACGCGGGCCGCGATGTCCTCGACGCGCACCGGCTTGTCGGCACCGTCGCCGTGCGTGCCATCGGCCTCCAGCGCGCGCCGCGCCTTCAGCACGTGGTTCAGCTCGCGCACCACGTGCACCGGCAGCCGCACCAGCCGGGCCTGGTGCATGATCGCGCGCTCGATGCTCTGGCGAATCCACCACGACGAATAGGTCGAGAAGCGGAAGCCGCGCTCCGGCTCGAACTTGCTGATCGCGTGCATCAGCCCGAGGTTGCCCTCCTCGATCAGATCGGTCATCGGCAGGCCGCGGCCCAGGTAGTTCTTCGCGATGCTGACGACCAGCCGCAGGTTGCGCTCGATCATCGACTGGCGCGCCGCGAAATCGCCGGCGCGCGCACGCGTCGCGGTGTCGAACTCCTCCTGAGGCGTCAGCAGCGGCGCGCGGCGGATGTCGCGCAGGTAGGTCTGCAGCGTGTTGCCGACCTCGCCTTCGCCGGCCGCGATCAGGATGGCCGGCCGGGCATCATCCGGGCCCCCCTCGCCGTCGAGCACCGGCTCGGGCGCGTCGACGTCGAGCTCGTGCACGACGACGATCGGCAGCGGCACCTGCGCCCCCTCCTCCTGCTGGCCCGGCGCATGCCCGTTCACTGTGCTGCGCTTCTTGGCCATGCTGTTGCCCGGGCTGGTGGAGATGCGCCGTGCGTGTCAGCGCGGCGGCAGGAGCTTGGCCGGATCGATCGGCCTGCCCAACTTGCGGATCTCGAAGTGCAGCAGCACGCGATCGGAGTCGGTCGACCCCATCTCGGCGATCTTCTGGCCGCGGCGCACGGTCTGGTCTTCCTTGACCAGCAGCGCCTGGTTGTGCGCATAGGCCGTCAGGAAGGTGCTGTTGTGCTTCAGGATCACCAGGTTGCCGTAGCCGCGCAGGCCCGAGCCGGCGTAGACGACGCGGCCGTCGGCCGCCGCGAGCACCGGGTCGCCCGCCTTGCCGGAGATCGACAGGCCCTTGCTGCGCGCCTCGTCGAAGCCCGACAGCACCTGGCCGGTGGCCGGCCACTGCCAGTTGACATCGTCCTCGTCGCGCGCCGCGGCCGGGGCCTGCGGCGTGACGACGGGCACCGACGCGGCCGAAGCCACCGTCACGCCCGGGGCCGGGGCCGCACCCGATGCGGCACGCGGCGCGTCGAGCGGCTTCACGTCGATCTTCGCGGCCGTCACACCGCGCGTCGCGACCGCGTTCGGATCGGTGCCGGGCGGCACCACCCGCAGCACCTGGCCGACCTCGATGACGTTCGGGTTGTCGAGGTTGTTCCAGCGGATCAGGTCTTTCCAGTTTTGCCCGGTCTCGAGCCCGATGCGGATCATCGTGTCACCGGGCTTGACGGTGTAGAAGCCGGGCTTGCCGGCGTTCTCGGCGCCCGGCAGCAGCTTGGCCGCCTCGGGGGAGCCCGCCACGGGGGCGGAGGTCGCCGGCGCCGCGGCACCGGGCGTGCCGGCCATGGTCCCGGCCGGGTTGCGCGAGGCACCGGGACGGTCTTCGACCGGTGCGCGGTATTTCGTCGACGAGCACGCCGCGAGCGTCAGCGCAGCCAGCACGATGACGATCGAGCGTGTGCCTGTCGAACGGCGGCGCGTGGCCGCCAAGGTCGGTGTGCTTGCCATCACTGCCAATGTCATCAATCCGTTCCTGATTTTAAAGGGACGAAATGCACGGCCTCGTGAAACGAGCGCTCGTAGGCATCCTCCGTCCTGTCCACCACCACCAGCACCTGGCTTTGTCCGGCCGGGCGCTGCACGGGCGCCACCAGCCGTCCGCCGATCGCCAGCTGGTCCAGCCAGGCCTGCGGCAGGCTGTCGCCGCCCGCGGCCGAGATGATGCTGTCGTAAGGCGCGTTCGGCGGGTGCCCGCGCATGCCGTCACCATACACCAGCCGAATGTCCGTGAGGCGCAGCGGCGCGAGCAGCTCGCGCGCCTTGTCGTGCAGCGGCTTCAGGCGTTCCACCGACATCACCTGGCGCGACAGCTGCGCCAGCACTGCCGCCTGGTAGCCGCAGCCGGTGCCGATCTCGAGCGTGCGGCCCAGCGTGCGCCGTGCACGCGCGGCGGGGCTCGCCATCAGCAGCTCGATCATGCGGGCGACGACCGAGGGCTTCGAGATGGTCTGGCCGAGGCCGATCGGCAGGCTGGTGTCTTCATAGGCCTGGTTGACCAGCGCGGTGTCGACGAAGGCGTGGCGCGGCACACGCGCCATCGCACCCAGCACCAGCTCGTCGCGCACGCCGTCGCTGCGCAGCCGGTCGACCATGCGCTGGCGCACGCCGGCCGAATCGAGGCCCAGGCCCGAGGGCGCGCTGCGCGGCACGGCCTGTGCCGCCTCGGCCGCCTGCTGCAAGGGCCGCTGCGGCCGCAGCACCGGACGCGGCGGGGCCGCAGGCGTCACGCGATCGAGTTGCAGCGGGAACTTCGGGCGCTTCGGGCTGTCGCTCATGCGCGCAGCCCTTGCGACCACTGGCGCCAGTTCGGCAGCCGTTCGTGGTCGGTCAGGTCGACCTGCAGCGGCGTGATCGACACGCAGCCGTTCGCGGTCGCATGGAAGTCGCTGCCCTCGCCGGCTTCGCGCGCGTCGCCGGCCGGGCCGATCCAGTAGATGGGTTCGCCGCGCGGATTCTGCTGGCAGATCACCGGCTCGCTCGCGTGGCGGCGGCCCAGGCGCGTCACGCGGCGCGGCAGCGCGGCGGCATCGGGCCGGTTCGGGATGTTCACGTTCAGCAGCCACGGCCCCTGCGCCGGCGGATGCGCCAGCACCTGCTCGACCAGCGAACGCGCCAGCTGCGCCGCCGCGTCGACGTGGGCCCAGCCCTTCTCGACCTGCGAGAAGGCGATCGCCGGGATGCCGAACAGGAAGCCCTCCATCGCCGCGGCGACGGTGCCCGAGTACAGCGTGTCGTCGCCCATGTTGGCGCCGTTGTTGATGCCCGACAGCACCAGGTCGGGCCGCTGCGGCAGCAGGCCGGTGAGCGCGACGTGGACGCAATCGGACGGGGTGCCGTTGATGTAGCGGAAGCCGTTGGCCGCGGTGAAGGCCGACAGCGGCCGGTGCAGCGTCAGCGAGTTCGAGGTGCCGCTCGCGTTCTGCTCGGGCGCCACCACGTCGATCTCGCCCAGCCCTTCGCAGGCCTTCACCAGGGCCGCGAGGCCGGGGGCGAGGTAGCCGTCGTCGTTGGCAATCAGGATGCGCATCCGGCGATTGTAGGGACTCGTCACCTGGGCGACGCGCGCATCCGCCGCGGCTGCCTATCATGCGGCGCTGGCCCCGAGACCACGACCCACGGAGACAAGACCATGCAAGCCTGGCTGTGCGAGAACCCCATCGGCCCCGAGGCCCTGCGCTGGAAGGAACTGCCGACGCCGCAACCCGCGGCCGGCGAGGTGCGCGTCGCGATCCGCGCCGCCAGCCTGAACTTCCCGGACCTGCTGATCGTGCAGAACAAGTACCAGATCAAGCCGCCGCTGCCCTTCGTGCCCGGTGCCGAATACGCCGGCGTGGTCGATGCCGTCGGCGACGGCGTCACGCACCTGAAGCTCGGCGATGCGGTGGCCGCGTTCGCCGGCACCGGCGGCTTCGCGACGCATGCCTGCGTCAACGCCGCGCTGCTGATGCCGCTGCCGCCGGGCTTCGCGTTCGAGGACGCGGCGGCCTTCCTGTGCACCTACGGCACCACCCACCATGCGCTGATGGACCGCGCCGCGCTGAAGGCGGGCGAGACCGTGCTGGTGCTGGGTGCCGCAGGCGGCGTCGGCACGGCGGCGATCCAGATCGCGAAGGCGGCCGGCGCCCGCGTGATCGCCGCCGCGTCGAGCGACGAGAAGTGCGACTTCTGCCGTTCGCTCGGCGCCGACGAGACCATCAACTACGGCAAGGGGCAACTGCGCGAGGAGCTGAAGGCGCTGACGCAAGGCAAGGGCCCGGACGTGGTCTACGACCCGGTCGGCGGCGACCTGGCCGAACCGGTGTTCCGCTCGATCGCATGGCGCGGCCGCTACCTGGTGATCGGCTTCGCGCAAGGCAGCATCCCGTCGCTGCCGCTGAACCTGGCGCTGCTGAAAGGCGCTTCCATCGTCGGCGTGTTCTGGGGAGAATTCGCGCGCCGCGAGCCGAAGGCCAACGCCCGCGCGCTGGCCGAGCTGGCCGGCTGGTATGCCCAGGGCCGGATCAAGCCGGCGATCGACCGCACGCTGCCGATGGCGGGCCTGTCGGATGCGTTCGCGCGCATGGGCAGCCGCCAGGTCCACGGCAAGATCGTGTTGCGCAACGACTGACCCGTTCCGACCCCCTCCACCCGCGGGGGGTGGGGGGTGCTTCGCACACCGCTGGACACAGTTTGCGCCGGGGCGAGTGCGCTACGATGCAAGCCGCACAAACCCTCCCCGTCCTCCGGCATGGCAATCAAGGTCCTGATCGTCGAAGACAACCCCGTGGCACGCAGCTTCCTGTGCCGCGTGGTGCGCGAAAGCTTCAGCGACACCATCGCGATCACCGAGGCCGGCGACCTGGAGAGCGCGCGCCGCCACATCGGCCTGCCCGACCGCCAGAAGGTCGAGGCCGCCACCGATCCGTTCAAGCTGATCCTGGTCGACCTCGAGCTGCCCGACGGCAACGGCATGGAGCTGCTGGCCGAGCTGGCGCGCTACCCGGCCACCAAGATCGTCACGACGCTGTATTCCGACGACGACCACCTGTTCCCGGCGCTGCAGTGCGGCGCCGACGGCTACCTGCTGAAGGAAGACCGCTTCGAGGTGCTGGTCGAGGAGCTGCAGAAGATCGTGCGCGGCCAGCCGCCGCTGTCGCCGGCCATCGCGCGCCGGCTGCTGGGCCACTTCCGCCAGGGGTCCGGCGGCATGGGCGGGCTGCCGGAGCCGGGCCCCTCGGGTTTCCAGAGCAGCCGGCCGATGCCGCTCGGCCGCGGCGCCCCGCTCGACCACGAACGCCTGACCCCGCGCGAGAGCGAGGTGCTGACCTACCTCAGCAAGGGCTTCACCATCAAGGAAATCGCCAACCTGATGGGCATCAAGTGGTTCACCGTCAACGACCACATCAAGTCGATCTACAAGAAGCTCAACGTGTCCAGCCGGGCCGAGGCCGCGGTGCTGGCCAGCAAGCAGGGCCTGGTCTGAGGCCTGCAGCCCTGGCGGGCTGACACCGCATGGACAACCCACCGTCCGCGCAGTCCGCGCACCACCCTGAATCGACGCTCGACTCCGGCCTGATCGACCACGCGCTCGGCGATGACCACCGGCTGTCGCGCTGGATGGGCTGGCGCCTGCGCCTGCTGGTGGTGGCCGCGCTGCTGGGCTGCGTGGCGCTGCTGCTGACCGCGCGCTGGCTGGCCGGCCAGCCGCACATCCCGTCCGACTGGCGCGTCGGCGCGCAAGGCGAGATCGAGCTGGCCCATGCCGACGAGGCGACGCTGCGGCCCTTCGAAGGCCGCGCGCTGGTCGGCCTGCTGAACGACAACGGCCAGGTCGCGATCCTCGACGGCCTGGCGCTGCAGCGCTCGCCGCGCTGGATCACGCGCGACGTGCAACGCGAGCGCCACTTCGACCAGCACCAGCAGGTGGCGGCCGTGATGGGCGGCAGTTCGGTGCGGCTGTTCTTCGTCGGTGGCCGCCAGGTCGAACTGGCGCTGCAGCCGCGCGGGCTGTCGCAGCTGGGAACGATGTTCTGGCTGCTGTCGGCGATGAGCCTGACGCTGTACATGGTGGCGATGGTGGTGCTGCTGGCCAAGCCGTCGATGCGCAACCTGCTGTATGCGGTGGCATCGCTGTGYCAGGCCGGCAACCTGGTGTTCATGGCGATCGAGTCGACGCTGCAGCTGGGCCTGCCGCTCGGCTTCGTGCGCGCCGACATGCCGGTGCGCATGGCCTTCGACCTCATCACCGGTGCCGCCGTCGTGCACGCGGCCTCTCCGACCGTGCGCCGGCTTGCCCGCGCCCCCCGCAGCGTCTGGATCGGCTGGACGCTGGCGCTCGGCGTCGCGTTGCTGGGCGGCCTGGGCGCGCTGCCCGGCGCGTGGTGGTGGGCGCAGGGCGGCGTCACCGCGCTCGGGCTGGCATCGCTCGCGCTGCTGACCTGGTCGTACCGCCACGAGCCGCATCCGTTCGCGATCGTGATGCGCCGCTTCGGCGTGATGACGATCAGCACCTGGATCCTGCTGTCGATCGCGATCGCGGCCGGGCACCGCATGCCGGCGGTGCAGCAGCAGCTGGCCAGCATCGGGCCGACCATCTGGTACCTCTTCTTCGCGTCGCTGCTGCTGCTGGTGCCGTTCCTGTCGAAGTCGCAGCAGGTGATGCGCGAGTTCTCGCTGCTGGCGGCCGTCAGTACCATCGCGACCTCGCTCGACCTGCTGTTCGTCGCGGTGTTCTCGCTCGGCCAGTTCGCGTCGGTGACGCTGGCGCTGTTCCTGTCGCTGGGCATCTATTCGGGGGCGCGGCAGTGGATCCTGAACCAGCTGCTGGGCAGCAGCGTGCTGACCACCGAGCGCATGTTCGAGAAGCTGTACCGCATGGCGCGCGAGGTCGAGACGCACCCCGAGCGCGCGTCCGACCTGCTGATGCAGCTGCTGCGCGAGCTGTTCGACCCGATGGAGGCGGTGGTGGTCGAGAAGGCAACGCGCAACGTGCGCGTCGCAGGCGACGGCTCGACGCTGCTGGTGCCGGTGCCGCAGTTGCCGGGGGTCGGCGGCGACGCCTTCCCCGGCTCGGTGGTGCTGCGTTTCGCGCACCGCGGGCGGCGCCTCTTCACGTCCGAGGACGCGCGGCTGGCCGAGCGCATCCTCGAGCAGCTGCGCCGCGCGATCGCGTTCGACAAGGCCGTCGAACAGGGGCGCAGCGAAGAGCGGCTGCGCCTGGCGCAGGACCTGCACGACGACATCGGCGCGCGGCTGCTGACGCTGATGTACAAGGCGCAGTCGCCCGAGATGGAAGAGTATGTGCGGCACACGCTGCAGGACCTGAAGACGCTGACGCGGGGCCTGGCGGCACCGAACCATCCGTTGTCGCACGCGGCGGCCGAGTGGAAGGCCGACCTGACGCAGCGCCTCACCGCGGCCCACATCGAACTCGGCTGGAGCCTGAGCTTCGACCGCGACATGTCGCTCACGGTGGTGCAGTGGTCGGCGCTGACGCGCGTGATGCGCGAACTGGTCAGCAACGTGATCGCGCATGCCAACGCGCGCCGCGTGGACATCGAGTTCCACCTGTTGCAGGACCGGCTGGAGCTGACGATCACCGACAACGGCAGCGGCCGCAACCCGCAGGCCTGGGCGCACGGCCTGGGGCTGGGCGGCGTGCGCAAGCGCGTGAAGCAGCTGGGCGGCGAAGTGGAGTGGAAGGAGGCCGGTGCCGTCGGGATCCGCTGCCGCGTCACGATCCGGCAGCTGTCGGAGCGGCGGTAGACACGCCAGCCAGCCCGGCCTTAATCAACCAAAACGTCCAAAACGTTAAAACATGCCTCGGATCTGCGAGCGGGGGGCCGAAAACCCAATCAGCGACCGCACAGTGCGCCGCGTTCTAACGATTGGATGGCCATGTTGTTCAAAAACCTCCGTCTGGGCGCACGTCTGCTGCTCGCATTCTCGACCTTGATCGTGCTGGGCGCCCTCGTCGCGGCCTTCGGCATCAACGGCCTGTTCCGCCTCAACCGGATGAGCGCCGACTTGTACAACCGGGAATTGCTCGGCATCTCGTACGTCAAGGAAGCCAACATCAACCTGATCTATGCGGCGCGCGCCCGCGGCCAGTTTTCGCTGGCCACCTCGGAGCCGCAGCGCCAGGCAGCCCGCCAGACGTTCAAGGAGTCGGTGGACACGATGCGATCGTGGCTCGACAAATCGCGTCCGCTCTTCCACACGGCGCGTGGCCAGGAGCAGTTCGACAAGCTCGAAGTGATGATCAAGGCATGGCTGCCGACCACCGAAGCCTATCTCGCCGCTGCGTCGGCCAAGACGTTGCAGGCCGCGGATGCCGAGTTGTCGCGACTGGACCTGGCGGTGAAACAGGCCAACAAGGCCGTGGACGACCAACTCTCCCTCTTGACCGAGATGAAGGAGCAGAACGGCGCCGAGGCCGCCAAAGAGGGCGACGAGACGTTCCGCTTCGTCAGCCTGCTGATGGTGGCGCTCACCGCGGCCAGTGCGCTCTGCGGCATCGTCATCGGCGTGCTCATCACGCGCGGCATCACCCGTTCGCTCGGCGGCGAGCCGGCTGACGTGGCCGCCGTGGCGAATGCGGTGGCGCAGGGCAGGCTCACGACGCAGATCGACACGTCGCGAGCAGGCCCCGGCAGCGTCGTGGCGGCGATGAGCCACATGCAGCAATCGCTGCGGGATGTCGTCACCCAGGTTCGCGCCGGCAGCGACAGCATCGCGACGGGCTCGTCCCAGATCGCCACCGGCAATGCCGACCTCAGCCAGCGCACCGAGGAACAGGCCAGCAACCTGCAGCAGACCGCCGCGTCGATGGAGCAACTCACCGCCACCGTCAAGCTGAACGCCGACACCGCCCGCCAGGCCACCCAGCTCGCGGGCTGCGCGACGACGGCGGCCGGCCAGGGCGGCCTGGTCGTGGCGCAGGTGGTTCAGACGATGGAAGGCATCACGGCCTCGAGCAAGAAGATCGCCGACATCATCGGCGTCATCGACGGCATCGCCTTCCAGACCAACATCCTCGCGTTGAACGCGGCGGTGGAAGCGGCCCGCGCCGGCGAGCAGGGGCGGGGCTTTGCGGTCGTCGCGAGCGAGGTGCGCACCCTGGCGCAGCGCTCCGCGGCAGCCGCCAAGGAGATCAAGGGGTTGATCACGGAGAGCGTGGTGAAGGTGGAAGCGGGAAGCCTGCAGGTGGGTRAAGCGGGCCGCGCGATGGATGACATCGTGGCGCAGGTCCGGCGCGTCAACGACCTGATTGCCGAGATCAGCTCGGCCACGCTGGAACAGACGCAAGGCATCAGCCAGATCGGCGACGCGGTGAACCAGCTCGACCAGGTGACGCAGCAGAACGCGGCCCTGGTCGAAGAAAGCGCAGCCGCCGCCGAGAGCCTCAACCAGCAAGCCGCCAGGCTGGTCGATGCGGTCAGCCTCTTCACGCTGGACGGGGGCGAGCCACTAAGATCGGGTCGATGAACGAGACTGCGCGCTCCTACTCGACCGCCGAGATCGCCAAGCGCCTGGGGATCTCGTTGCAGACCGTGCAGCGCTGGGTCGACTCGGGCCGACTGAAGGCCTGGAAGACGCCGGGCGGCCACCGCCGGATCGACGCACGCAGCGCAGAGCTGCTGTTCGAGGAGCAGCAGCAGGTCATCGGCGCAAGGTCTGCGCAAGAGCCTGCCGCAAGTCCGGGGAGCAGGCCGATCACGGTGGTTGTCGTCGATGACGATCCGATCTACCGCGACCTGATCGCAGGCCTGGTGCAGCAGGCATTGCCCGGCGCCCAGCTGCGCGTCGCGGGCAACGGCTTCCAGGGCCTGGTCATGATCGCCAAGTGGGCGCCTGACATCGTCGTGACCGACGTCCACATGCCCCACATGGATGGCCTGGAGATGATCCGCAACGTGCTGGCGGATGCCGAAACACGGCCGCGCCTGCTGGTCGCGGTGTCGGGGAAGTCGTCGGCCGAGCTGGCCGACTTCGGGCAGCTTCCTGCGGACGTGGTGCTCCTTCGCAAGCCGCTCGAACACGACAAGTTCCTGGCGGTACTGCGGGCGCGAGCCTGACGCCACGCAAGCGCCAGCCGCGTCGATCAGATCTCGAAGTCGACCGCCTGCGACAGGCTGTTGTTCTTGTCGTCCACGATGGAGACCACCATGTGGTGCACCCCCGCACCCAGCTTCTCGGGCGTGTAGACGAAATGCCGCGTGCTGCTGAAGCTGCCGCCCAGGTAGACCCCGTCCATCGTGATGTTGATCCCGTAGATGCCTTCGGCCCCGGTGATGTCCATCGTGAACGTGATGGGACCGGGCTCCTTCGCGCTGGTGATCGCCAGCCGGATAGGGGGCTCGCCGACCTGGACGAGAACCGGGGCCGAATCGGCGCTGTTCTGCGCCGCGTCGCGCGCAGTGGCCACCACGCTGTGGCTACCCAGACCGAGTTGCGCGATCGGAATGCGGGTCATGAACGTGCCCGGTGTCGACGAATCGGTGAGCGTGACCTGGATCGTGCCGCCGTCCACCGAGAAATCCACTTGCGTCACACCCACGTTGTCACCGACCGTGGCCGACAGCACCACGACGTCGTGGTCGACCGTCGCAGTGATGGTGATGCTGGGCTTGATGGTGTCGGCGGCCGGCGAGGGCGCGTTGTCTGCGCTGCTGCCACCGCCGCCGCCGCCGCCGCAGGCAGCCAGGAAACCGAAGGACAGTGCCGCCAGGCCCGCGCGAATCGAAATTGGGGTCGTCATGAGAGGGTTCCGTAAAAATGTGCGCATTGCACATATCGTGCAGTGTCGACGATCCCGGTGACCGTTGCTCACGATGCTTGCCTCTTGCGCATTTACATCCGATGGCGCGCGCGGTGTACTGCGCCGGCTGGAGGGAGCACTCCAGGAACTCGAACCAACAAGGACCCGGAGATGCACAAGAAATACCCGTTGATGCTGAGCCTTGCCTGTTCCAGCGTCGTACTGCTGGCGGCCTGCGGCGGCAGCGATACCGACACGGCCACCGACGACCAGGCCGATGCACAAGGCCAGCGCGCGATCGAGATGGCCGCAAAGCCAGGCGCGAAGATCACGACCTCGGTCAGCACGCTGGTGGCCGACAGGCTCGGCGCCTGCACCGAAACGGTGTCGTCCAGCTGGGACATCCGGCTGGCCGCCTGCAATGCCGGCGCGGCGCAGAAGTTCCAGTTCGTGCCGGTGTCGTCCGACAGCGCCAGCAACCTGGTGCTGATCAAGAACCCGTCGACCGGACTGTGCGTGACCGGCCGCGGCAGCAAGCCGGGCGCGTTCGTCGACCTCGACGACTGCACCGGCCGCAAGGCGCAGCAGTTCCGCCTGGCCGCGCTGGGCACCAGCCTCGCGCAGGTGGCCAGCTACGATGGCAAGCTGTGCCTGACGGCACCGACACGCGTGGCCGTCAACGAGTTCTCGCTGGCGACCTGTGCGACGGGTAACGGACAACAGGCCTTCCGCTTGCCGCTGGACAGCACGCCTGCGCCCTCACCGGCTCCCGCGCCCTCGCCGGCTCCCGCCCCGGCCCCAGCACCTGCACCTGCACCTGCACCTGCACCTGCACCTGCACCTGCACCGGCACCGGCTCCTGCCCCCGGCGACTGGTGGAAGCCCACGAATGCCACCACCTGGCAATGGCAGCTCACCGGCACGCTGAACACCTCGTACGACGCCACCGTCTACGACATCGACCTGGTCGACACCAGCGCCGTGACGATCGCCACGCTGAAGGCCGCCGGCCACAAGGTGGTGTGCTACTTCTCAGCCGGCAGCTCCGAAGACTGGCGGCCCGACTATTCGAAGTTCGCCACCGCCGACAAGGGCAAGGCGCTCGACGGCTGGGCCGGCGAGAAATGGCTGGACATCCGCTCGGCCAACGTGCGCACGGTGATGGCCGCGCGCCTGGACCTCGCCCGCTCCAAGGGCTGCGACGGCGTCGAGCCCGACAACGTCGACGGCTACACCAACGGCACCGGCTTCCCGCTGACCGCGCAGGACCAGCTCGACTACAACCGCTACCTGGCCACCGCCGCCCACCTGCGCGGCCTGGCCATCGCGCTGAAGAACGACGTCGACCAGCTCGCCGCGCTGGAGCCCTCGTTCGACTTCGCGGTCAACGAGCAGTGCAACGAGTACTCGGAATGCGGTGGCTACTCGGCCTTCACGTCGAAGAACAAGCCGGTCTTCAACGCCGAGTACAAGAGCAGCTACGTGAACAACTCGAGCGGCGCGCGCGACAAGCTGTGCGCCGCATCGAAGGCCGCCGGCCTGCGCACCCTGGTGCTGCCGCTCGGCCTCGATGGGTCGTTCCGCTACGCCTGCGACTGACCGAGCTGCGCCAGTGCCGCCTGCAGGCCGGCGAGTCCACCGACCCGCTGGCCGTTGATGAAGATCTGCGGCATCTGGCGCACCGACGGCCCGCACTTCTCGAAGAAGGCGAGGCGCTGCGCCTCGTCATCGATGCGGATCTCCTCGAAATCGAGGGCGCGCGACTTGAGCAGCATCTTGGCCGAGTCGCATTGCGGGCAGGCCGATTTGGAGTAGACGACGATCTTCATGGGCATGGGCCGTAGAAAAGAAAACGGGCACCTGGGGTGCCCGTTGTTCATGATCTGGTGGGGTGGCTGATGGGACTCGAACCCACGACAACAGGAATCACAATCTTAGGCGAGAAGCGAGCATTGGCGCGGTCGCGCAGCCCGGTCGCGGGAAATTCTTACGCCATACCCATCGCTCCAGCACTCGCGTGCAGCGGAGCCTTTCCCACGCTGATGGGCAGCCGATTGCCCGCGCCAAGCGATAGCCTGAGGGTAGTCCGACGGGACCATCAACCGGCAATAATCGGCCATTACCTGCCGGTCGCGACCGACCGCTTCCGAGAAGCCTGTTCGATGTCAAAATCGGGCGCAACAAGGCCGGCATGCAATGCTCACGACGTTGACTCGTATCGCCCCGGGAGAGGCTTCCACACCCATATGGGAGGTCGCGTGGGCGCGTCGCGTCTCCAGGGACACTCTTCGAGCGCACCTTGGAGATCCGATGTACGTCGAGACGGACAGCCATTGCACCTTCGGTGGCGAAGAAGATTGGTGGGGATATCGAAATGCTAGCGGCGAATCAATCGCTGTTCGCCTTCCGGTTCTCTACGAGGATGCGGTTCTCTGCGTGAGTGACCCTACTGGCCCAACAGCTCGCGAGGGCGCCTTGCTCCTGGGCCCTTGGACATCGAAGTGTTTGATGCGCCGCGCCTTCGCTGATCAGCATTCGCCGGGCCGTGCCTGATGTCACCGATCGGCCAGAACCAGCCCTCTTTCGAGGTCAGCCTTCAGACAACATGACCAGCGGGCGCCCGTCTCGGTCGATGGCTGGAGGTTCTCGGACGACATCTTTCGTGGCAACGCCTCGCGCTACGCGGCTCTGATGCGACCTCTACTCGCAAGTATGCGAGTCTACAGATCAACCGGCAGAATCGCACCTTATATACACCAAGTCGAGATCCCAATGATCAAGTGCTTTCTATCTCACAGTTCCAGGGACAAGGACTCCTATGTTCGGCTGGTTGCAACCCGCATCCGGAAGGAGGCAAAGGTCTTCGACGAAGAGACCTTTGAGGCCGGAATGTCACCTATGGAAGAGATTGCGAAGGGCTTGGACGATTCGATGTTGATTTCCATCCAGAACTGACCCACTGAGCCCGAGGATTTCCATCCAAAACTGACCCACGCAAGAACCCTAACCTGCTGCTTTTGGTGGCAGGGAGCGAAGGAGTGATTGACGTGGCGACACTGAGTGTCATCAGGCGCTGGGCACTGCGCGAGCAACTGTCCATCCGAGAGATAGCCCGGCGCACGGGCCTGTCTCGCAACACCATCAGGCGGTACCTGCGAGACGATGC
>NZ_JBFUEB010000132.1:0-15056 GCF_056404395.1 Rhizobacter sp. P2_D12
GTCCTGTCCAATGCCTTGAATGAGTTGGTGCCGGCAGGCAGCGTCAGAGCACATGCACCTGACGCACCTGCCATTGGCCGGCCTGCTCGACCAGCTCGCGGTCGCAGTCGAATTCTTGGCCTTCGTGTTCGTGTCCCGGCAGGATGCAGACGACCGACTCGCCCTGCTCCCTCAGCTGCCGGATCGCGGCGCGCAGCGCCGCATCCTCGCCCCACGGCGCGCGGATCGCCGGGCGCATCGGACGCGGCGGCGCCAGCAGCACCAGTTCCTTCAGGTCCATCAGGCTGAAGCCGACTGCCGGCCGGTTGCGGCCGAACACCGCGCCGACCTCGTCGTAGCGCCCGCCACGCGCCACCGCGTCGCTGGAGCCGGCGGCGTACACCGCGAAGCGCGCACCGCTGTAGTAGTCGTAACCGCCCAGGTCGGCCAGGTCGAAGCCGATGCGCACGCCCGGGTGCGCCTGGCGCAGGTGCTGGGTCAGCCACTGCAGGTCGTCCAGCGCCGCGGTGATCAGCGGCAGCGCGGGCAGCTGCGTGCGCGCCGCGGCAAGCACCTCGTCGCCGCCATACAGCCGCAGAAGCGCCAGCAAGCCATCGCGCGCCTCGGCCGGCAAGCCGGCGGTCAGGTCGCGCACCGCGGGCTGGTCTTTCGCCGCCAGCGCCGCGTAGACCGCCGCCACCGGCGCCGCCGCCAGGCCGCTGCCGGCCAGCAGCGCGCGCACGATGCGGGCATCGCCCATGTCCAGCGTCAGGCCGCTCGCGCCGGCACGCTGCAGCAGGTCGAGCGCCAGCTCCTGCACCTCGAGGTCGGCCTCGAGGCCGCGGTGGCCGTAGATCTCGGCCCCGAACTGCAGCGGCTCGCGGGTCACGTGCAACCCGGCCGGCCGCGTGTGCAGCACCGGGCCGCAGTAACACAGGCGCGCGACGCCGCTGCGGTTCAGCAGGTGCGCATCGATGCGGGCGACCTGCGGCGTGGTGTCGGCGCGCACGCCCAGCGTGCGCCCGCTCAGCTGGTCGACCAGCTTGAAAGTCTTCAGGTCGAGTTCGCGGCCGGTGCCCGACAGCAGCGACTCGATGTGCTCCAGCAGCGGCGGCATGACCAGCTCGAAGCCATAGCTGCGAGCCCCGTCGAGCAGGTCTCGGCGCAAGTCTTCGATGCGCCGGGCCTGCGCGGGCAGGACGTCGGCAATGTGCTCGGGCAACAGCCAAGCAGACGACATGTGAATTACCGGGGGGATTAAAAACCGAATTGTACCGGCGTGCTGCGGCACATCCCCCAAGTTCAGGTCCAGATCAGGAACAGCGCCAGCAGCCCCGCCAGCATGCTGCTCAGGCCCAGGAAGCGGATCTGCCCGTCAGACAGCTGCGTCGCCCGCTCGAAGACCCGGCGCCAGGCACCGGGACTCAGGAACGGCAGCACCCCCTCCAGCACCAGCATCAGCGCCAGCGCGGCGAACAGCGTGTCCCACAGCATGCGTCGTTCGGTCGATTCACTCGGCCGCAGCGGCCTGCTTCTTGCGCGTCGCCGCCGCCGCGGACGGCTCCTTGGCGGAACCGCGCATGGCCTTGAAGAACTCGCTCGACGGATCGAGCACCATCACGTCGCTCTTGCTGCGGAAGCTCGCGCGGTAGGCCTCGAGGCTGCGGTAGAACTGCGCGAACTGCGGATCGCGGCCGAAGGATTCGGCGTAGATCGCCGAGGCCTTCGCATCGCCGTCGCCCTGCACCTTCTGTGCGTCGCGGTAGGCCTCGGCGACGATGATTTCGCGCTGGCGGTCGGCGTCGGCGCGGATCTTCTCGCCCTCGGCCGCGCCGGTGGAGCGCAGCTCGTTGGCGACGCGCTTGCGCTCGGATTCCATGCGGCTGTAGACCGAGGTCGTCACGTTGGCCGAGAAGTCCACGCGCTTGATGCGCACGTCGACGATCTCGATGCCGAAGCTCTTCGCCTCGTCCGACAGGCGCACCCGCACGCCCTGCATCACGCGGTCGCGGTCGGTCGCCAGCATCGCCTGCACCGTGCGCTTGGTGACCTCTTCATTGAAGGCCGCCTGCACGATCGGGCTGAGCCGGCTCTCGACGTTGCGCATGTCGGTGCCGTTGTTGCGGATGAACTGCTTCGGGTCGGTCACGCGCCACTTGACGAGCCAGTCGATGACCAGGCTCTTCTTCTCGGCGGTGAAGATCGGGCGCGTTTCCGGGCTGTCCAGCGTCTGCACGCGGCGGTCGATGAAGACCACGTTCTGCAGCGGCGGCGGCAGCTTGGCCTTCAGCCCCGGTTCGGAGATCACTTCCTTGATTTCGCCCAGCGCATAGACGACCGCGAACTGGCGCTGGTCGACGATGAACAGGACGGAGGACAGCAGCATCAGTGCCACGAGGGCACCGGCGACGAGCATGGCGAGACGGTTCATGGTGGGTTCCTGCGGCTCTCTCAGCGGCCGTCGCGGTCGCGGCTGCGCTGGCCTTCGCGCGAGCGGATGTCGACGCTGCCGGTCGGCCCGGTGGGCGCCTCGGTGGCGGCCGGCGCGGGCACCGTGGCCGCCGGTGCGCCGGCACCGGCTTGCTGCATCAGCTTGTCCAGCGGCAGGTACAGCAGGTTGGAGTTTCCGTGCGAGTCGACCAGCACCTTGCTGACGTTCGAGTAGACCTGGCGCATCGTGTCGATGTAGAGCCGGTCGCGCGTGACGCCGGGGGCCTTCTGGTATTCGGTGAGCACCTGGTTGAAGCGCTGCGCATCGCCCTCGGCGGTGGCGATGGTGCGCGCCTTGTAGGCCTCGGACTCCTCGCGCAGCCGCGCGGCCGTGCCCTGGGCCTTCGGGATCACGTCGTTCGCGTAGGCCTGGGCCTCGTTCTTCGCGCGCTCGCGGTCGGCGCCGGCGCGGAAGGCGTCGTCGAACGCGGTCTGCACCTGCTCGGGCGCCTGCACGTTCTGCACGTTGACGTTGACGACCAGGATGCCGGTGCGCAGCCGGTCGAGCTGGGTCTGGATCGACTTGACCAGCTCGATCGCGATCGCGTCGCGCTGCTCGTACAGCACCGAGTCCATGTTCGACTTGCCGACGATCTCGCGCACCGCCGATTCGGCCGCCTGCTCGACCGCATCCTCGGGATTGCGGTTCTCGAACAGGAAGGCGCGCGCATCCTTCAGGCGGTATTGCACGCTGAAGCGGATGTCGACGATGTTCTCGTCCTGCGTCAGCATCGACGATTCGCGCAACCCGGTGGCCTGCACCACGTTGCTGCGGCCGACCTCCTTCGAGCGCAGCTGCGTCACCGCGACCGTCTCGTGGGCCTGGAACGGATACGGGAAGCGCCAGGTGAAGCCGGCATCCACCGTGTGGCTGTAGCGGCCGAACGACGTGACGACCGCCTGCTGGCCTTCCTGCACGATGAAGAAGCCGCTGAAGGCCCAGATCAGCACGACGACGCCGGCGATCAGGCCGACGCCGATGCCGGCGCTGCGCATGTCGGGCCCGCCGTTGCCGCCGCCGTTGCCCGAGCCGTTGGAACGCGAACCGCCCTTGCCGCCGAACAGGCCGCTGAGCTTGCGGTTGAAATCGCGCCACAGCTCGTCCAGGTCGGGTGGACCGTCGCGCYCGCCGTTGTTGAGCATCGGCGCTTCGACGCCCCGCAACCGGGCCCAGGCCGTGGCGCCCAGGCCGGACAGCAAGGCCTTGACGGCCAGGGCCACGTCACGGGCCCGCGGGGCGAAGCCGGCGGCGGGCAGTCGGGGGTAGGGGCTCATGGTCATGTGGGGAGGTGTGGAAAGGGGTTCCAGGCGCGCGGCTCAGGCCGCGGCATCGGGCTGCTCGGGAAGATCGGATGGCAACACCGCAGGTGAGGCCTCGGACATCGAGTTCAAGTCATCCGGCAAGGTTCCCGAAACCGCCGCCGACAGGATGCGGCGCAGCTCGGGCAGCCCGCGGCCGTCGAGCGCGCTGACGAAGACGCGCGGCACCCGCACGCCGCCGTCGAGTTCGAGCACGTCGCTCGCGCTGCGCGGGCGCTGCCCGTCCTCGAGCTTGTCGATCTTGTTGTAGACCAGCACCTGCTGGATGCCGGCCGCGCCGATGTCGCCCAGCACGCGCTGCACCTCGGCCATCTGCTCSKCCAGCACCGGGCTSGCGGCRTCGACGACGTGCAGCAGCAGGTCGGCATCGGCCGCCTCCTGCAGCGTGGCCTCGAAGGCCTCGACCAGCTTGTGCGGCAGGTCGCGGATGAAGCCGACGGTGTCCGACAGCGCCGCCGAGCGGCTGATGTCCTCGAGGTAGAGCTGGCGCGTGGTGGTGTCGAGCGTCGCGAACAGCTGGTCGGCCGAATAGCTGCGCGCCTTGACCAGCGCATTGAACAGCGTCGACTTGCCGGCGTTGGTGTAGCCCACCAGCGAGACGCGGAAGGTGCCGCTGCGCTCGCGTGAGCGGCGCTGCGTGTTGCGCTGCTTCTTGACGCGCACCAGACGCTCTTTGACCGACTTGATGCGCTCGCCGATCATGCGGCGGTCGAGCTCGATCTGCGCCTCGCCCGGGCCGCCGCGCGTGCCGATGCCGCCGCGCTGGCGCTCCAGGTGGCTCCAGCGGCGCACCAGGCGCGTCGACAGGTATTGCAGCCGGGCCAGCTCGACCTGCAGCTTGCCCTCGTGGCTTTGCGCGCGGGCGGCGAAGATCTCGAGGATCAGCATCGTGCGGTCGGCCACCGCGACGCCCAGGTGCCGCTCGAGGTTGCGCTGCTGCGCCGGCGACAAGGCCTGGTCGAACAGCACCGCCTCGGCCTGGTGGCCGAGCACCAGCGCCTTGATCTCGTCGGCCTTGCCCGAACCGACGAAGAGCGCCGGATCGGGCGACTTGCGCCGCGCGGTGACGCGCGCCACCGGCACGTCGCCGGCCGATTCGGCCAGCAACGCGAGTTCGTCGAGGCTCGCATCGAAATGCGAGCCGCCGCCGAAATCGACGCCGACCAGGATTGCGCGCGGCAGGTCGAGCTGCGTCGCGTGCGTCGAGTGGGCACCCGAACCGGCGGCCGTCACGCGGGACGCCGCCTCGGAAGATGGTGGTGCAACCACCCGGACGACCTCAGCGGCCTCAGGTCTGCTCCGGCGCCTCGGCGGCGTGGAAATTCACCGCACGGCCGGGGACGACGGTGGAGATCGCATGCTTGTAGACCATCTGGGTGACGGTGTTGCGCAGCAGGACGACGTACTGGTCGAAGGACTCGATGTGGCCCTGCAGTTTGATGCCGTTCACAAGGTAGATCGACACCGGAACGTGCTCCTTGCGAAGCAGGTTCAGAAACGGGTCTTGTAGGAGCTGCCCTTTATTGCTCACGATATGCTCCGTGATGGAAAGTGATGGAGGCCATCACGTTAACACAGCGCCGTGCCGCATCGCAGCACGGAACGCCAAATGACTCAATCTTTGTCACCTACTCTTTGTCGGTGAACGGATTGCTCGACGAGCGCATCTCGATGCGCAGCGGCGTGCCCACCAGCTTGAAATGGGCCCGGAAGCGCCCTTCCAGGTAGCGTTTGTAGACGTCGGTGACGTGTTCCAGCGAATTGCCGTGGATCACGATCACCGGCGGGTTCATGCCGCCCTGGTGGGCGTAGCGCAGCTTCGGGCGGAAGGCGCCGGCCCGCTTGGGGGTCTGGAACTCGACCGCCTCGTGCAGCAGGCGCGTCAGCACCGGCGTCGTCATCTTGCGGGTGGCCGACGCATGCGCATCGGCGATGCCCTGCCACACCGGGCCCAGGCCCTGGCGCTTGATGGCCGAGATGCGCAGCACCGGCGCGAACTTCAGGAACGCCAGGCGTTGCTCGATCGAGCGCTCGAGCGTCTGCTTCTGGTAGTCGTCGACGGCATCCCACTTGTTGACGGCCAGCACCACCGCGCGGCCGCTCTCGAGGATGTAGCCGGCGATGTGCGCATCCTGGTCGGTCACGCCCTGGGTCGCGTCGAGCAGCAGCAGCACGACGTTGGCGTCGGCGATGGCCTGCAGCGTCTTGACCACCGAGAACTTCTCGATCGCCTCGAACACCTTGCCCTTGCGGCGCAGGCCGGCGGTGTCGATCAGCTCGAACTTCTGGCCGTGGCGCTCGAACGGCACGGTGATGGCGTCGCGCGTCGTGCCGGGCTGGTCGAAGGCGACCAGGCGCTCCTCGCCCAGCCAGGTGTTGATCAGCGTCGACTTGCCGACGTTCGGCCGGCCCGCCACCGCGAGGCGGATCGGCGAGCCCTCTTGCGGCTCTTCAGGTTCCTCGTCGAACGGGAAGTGCTCGAGCGCCGCTTCGATCAGGCTGCGGATGCCCTGCCCGTGCGCCGACGAGATCGGGTGCGGCTCGYCCATGCCCAGCTCGTAGAACTCGCCCAGCAGCGGCGAGTCGACCATGCCCTCGGCCTTGTTGACGGCCAGCAGCACCTTCTTGTTGACCGAGCGCAGGTAGCGCGCGATGTCGTGGTCGTGCGCCGACACACCGGCGCGCACGTCGACGACGAAGATCACCGCATCGGCCTCGGCCACGGCCTGGCGCGTCTGCTTGGCCATCTCCTTGACGATGCCGGTGGTGCTCTCGGGTTCGAAGCCGCCGGTGTCGACGACGATGAACTCGCGGTCGCCCAGGCGGCCGTCGCCATAGTGGCGGTCGCGCGTCAGGCCGGCGAAGTCCGCGACGATGGCGTCGCGGCTCTTGGTCATCCTGTTGAACAGGGTCGACTTGCCCACGTTGGGGCGGCCGACGACCGCGATCACAGGTTTCATTTCAAATTCCCCCGGCACCCCGGTACACACAGAAAAAACTCAGCCCGGCGGACCCCGTGGATCCGGCTCCGCCGGGCCACTGGGGGCGCCCCCTCGAGGGGGTGGCGCGAAGCGCCTCCGGGGGTGATCGTCATGTCACTCGGGGCGGAAGGCGAACAGGCCGCCATTGCGCGTGATGACCAGCAGGGTCGTTCCGCTCAGCACCGGCCGGCCGACCACCGGGCTGCCGTCGGTCGGAAGGCGCAGCTTGGTCGTGCCATCGGCGGTCGACAGCCAGTGCACGTAGCCTTCGAGGTCGCCGAACACCACCATCTTGTTGACGATCAGCGGGGCCGACAGGTCGCGGTACAGCAGCTTCTCGAGGCTCCAGGCGACCTCGCCGCTGGCGGTACGCCAGGCGGTGATGCGGTCGCTGGCATCGGCGGCCACGGTCACGTCCTCGTCGGCCGCGATGCCCTGCAGCCCGCCGACGTTGCGCGTCCAGGCCAGGCTGCCGCGGTCGGCATTGACGCAGGCCACCGAGGCCTGGAAGGAACGCGCGCAGACGATGTCGCCGACGCGCGCCGGTGGCCCGACCAGGTCGGCCAGGCGCTCGATCTCGTTGGTGCCGCGCGGCGAGGCCAGCGAGACTTCCCAGCGCACCGTGCCGCGCAACGGGTCCAGCCCGGCGAGCTTGGAGCCCTGCCCGGCCAGCAGCGTGTCCTTGAAGGGTGCCAGCACGCCCGGCTGCGCCAGCGTCAGCGCATCGCCGGCCCGCTGGAAGGTCCAGAGCTTGCGGCCGTCGAGCGCGTCGAAGGCCTGCACCACGCGGTCGACCCCCATCACGAAGACGCGTTCGCCGGCCACCAGCGGCGGCGTGCTGACGCGTCCCGGCAGTTGCTGGCGCCAGATCTCCTTGCCGGCATCCAGCGTCACCAGCTGGTTGTCGCGCGTGACCACGCTGGCGAAGCGGCCATCGCTGCCGACGCCGGCGCTGAGCCGGCCACCGGCTTGGCCGCGCCAGACTTCCTGGCCGCTGTCGGCGCGGTAGGCGACGATGCTGCCGTCGTCGGTGGCAGCGATGAAGTTGCCGCCGGTGGCGACCACGGCCAGCGGGAACTTCAGTGTGCCCAGCGACTGCGACCACACCTGGCGTCCGGCGATGCTCGGCGTCAGCTCGTCCAGCACCGTCGGCCCCGGGCCCTTCTTGCTGGCGCAGGCGCCCAGTGCGGCCACCACCACCAGCGCCGCGAGGCGGCCCAGCCCCCTCATTTGGCGCCCTCGCTCTTGGCGGCGCTGGCAGCCGCGTCCGGTGCCGGCGCAGCGCCCAGCGCGGTCAGCTTGGCCTCGACCAGCCTGCGGTACTCGACCGTGCTGTCCAGCGTCTTCCAGGCCTGGTTGTAGGCGGCCTTGGCCTCGTCGGCCTTGCCCTGGGCCAGCAGCACGTCGCCGCGGCGGTCGGCCACCAGGCCCTCGAAGCCGGCGGCGGTGGCGGTGTCGAGCACCTTCAGCGCCTCGTCGTACTTCTTCTGGTCGAGCAGCACGCCGGCCAGGCGCAGCCGGGCCACGGTCTGGTACTCGGTCTCGCTGGCGTTCTCGCTGGCCCAGGTCAGGCTGGCGCGGGCGGCGTCGGCCTGGCCCTTCTCGAACTGCAGCTTGGCGGTCAGCAGCGCCGCCTGCTGCGCGAACGCGGTGCGCGGGAAGCGCTCTTTCATGTCGCCGAAGATGCGGCCGGCCTGCTCGACGTTGCCGCCGGTGACGGCCTTGTCCAGCTCGTCGAACAGCGTGCCGGCCTTCGCAGCCTGGTCGCGCTGCCAGTAGTTCCAGCCGTTCCAGGCGGCGAATGCGCCCAGCGCCAGGATCAGCACCCAGGTGATCAGGTTGCCGTACTGCTTCCAGAACGCCTTCAGCTGGTCGATCTGTTCTTGTTCTTCGAGGTCGAGGTGGGTGGCCATGGAGGATCGGTGGAAATTTCGGACGAAGCCGGGATTATGCGTTGAGGAGTTCGCTCGCCCATTCGGACACCGCCGAGAGCGACAAGTTGCGTTGTGTGACGGACGGGTCACGCAGCGACTTCAGCGCCACCTCGCCGGCCGCCAGTTCGGATTCGCCGAAGATCAGCGCATACGCCGCGCCGCTCGCATCGGCCTTCTTGAACTGCGACTTCATGTTGCCGCCGCCGGCATGCATCTGCACCGAGACGCCCGCGGCGCGCAGCGCTTCCAGCGTCTTCATGGCCTGCGGCAGCACCGCCGGCGACATCATCACCGCATAGGCGCGCGGCGCCGCGGCCGGCACCGGCAGCTTCAGTTCCTGGATCAGCAGCAGCAGGCGCTCGATGCCGAGGCCGAAGCCGACCGCCGGCGCCGCCTTGCCGCCCAGCTGCTCGATCAGCCCGTCGTAGCGCCCGCCGCCGCACACCGTGCCCTGCGAGCCGAGCTGGTCGGTCACCCATTCGAAGACGGTGAGGTTGTAGTAGTCCATGCCGCGCACCAGGCGCGGGTTGACGCGGTAGGCCAGGCCGGCGGCATCGAGGATCGCGCGCACCGTGTCGAAGTGCGCCAGCGAGGCTTCGCCGAGGAAGTCCATCAGCTTCGGCGCGGCCTCGATCAGCGCCTGCAGCGCCGGGTTCTTGSTGTCSAGGATGCGCAGCGGRTTGCTGTGCAGGCGGCGCTTCGAGTCCTCGTCGAGTGCCGCGGCGTGCTGCTCCAAGTAGGCGACCAGCGCGTCGCGGTGGGCGCGCCGTTCGTCGGGCTGGCCCAGGCTGTTCAGCTCCAGCCGCACGTGCTGCCCCTCGACCAGGCCCAGCTCGCGCCACAGCGTGCGCACCATCAGGATCAGCTCGGCATCGACGTCCGGGCCGGCAAAGCCGAGCGCCTCGACGTCCAGCTGGTGGAACTGGCGGTAGCGGCCCTTCTGCGGCTTCTCGTGCCGGAACATCGGCCCCATGGTCCAGATGCGCAGCGGGCCGTTGTACAGCGCGTTGTGCTCGACCATCGCGCGCACGATGCCGGCGGTGGCCTCCGGGCGCAGCGTCAGGCGGTCGCCGTTCATCGAGTCGGTGAACGAGTACATCTCCTTCTCGACGATGTCGGTCACCTCGCCCAGGCCGCGCACGAACAGCGCGGTCGGCTCGACGACAGGCGTCAGCAGGTAGTGGTAGCCGTAGCGCGCCAGCACCGAGCGCACCGTGGCCTCGAACCACAGCCACAGGCCGGCGTCGGGCAGCTTCTCGGTGCGCGGCACGCTGGCCGGCAGGATGTCGTTCATGCCCTTCACGGCCTGGAGGGCGGCTTGCTTGTTGTCAGCCATGGAAACCTTGGATCAATGGACGAATGGCAGCCGCCCGCCAGGGCGGCTGCGGCGACGCGTGCGCCGGCGCAGGCTCAGGCCGGCGCGGTCGAATGCTGGGCGGTGGCCGAGCCGAAGCGCTTTTCGATGTAGTCCTCGACCAGCGTCTGGAACTCCTGCGCGATGCGCTCGCCGCGCAGCGTCAGCGCCTTCTCGCCATCGATGAACACCGGCGCTGCCGGCGCCTCGCCGTTGCCGGGCAGGCTGATGCCGATGTCGGCATGCTTGCTCTCGCCCGGGCCGTTGACGATGCAGCCCATCACCGCGACCTTCATCTTCTCGACCCCCGGGTAGCGGGCGCGCCACACCGGCATCTGCTCGCGCAGGTAGTCGTCGATCTGCTTGGCCAGCTCCTGGAAGGTGGTGCTGGTGGTGCGGCCGCAGCCGGGGCAGGCGGTGACGCTCGGGTTGAACGCGCGCAGGCCGAGCGACTGCAGGATCTCGAGCGCGATCACGACCTCTTGCGTGCGTGCCTCGCCGGGCTGCGGCGTGAGCGACACGCGGATGGTGTCGCCGATGCCCTGCTGCAGCAGCAGCGACAGCGCGGCGGTGGACGCCACCGTGCCCTTGGTGCCCATGCCGGCTTCGGTGAGGCCCAGGTGCAGCGGGTAGTTGCAGCGCCTGGCCAGGGCCTGGTAGACGCTGACCAGGTCCTGCACGCCGGACATCTTGCACGACAGCACGATCTGCTCGGCGCGCAGGCCGATCTCCTGTGCGCGCCTGGCGGACTCGATCGCCGACGTGATGATCGCGCGGTACATGATCTGCTGCGGCTCGAACGGCTCGGCACGGCGGCCGTTCTCGTCCATCATCTGCGCCAGCAGTTCCTGGTCGAGGCTGCCCCAGTTGACGCCGATGCGCACCACCTTGTCGTGCCGCGCCGCGGCCTCGATCATCTGGGCGAACTGCTTGTCGCGCTTGTCGCCCTTGCCGACGTTGCCCGGGTTGATGCGGTACTTCGACAATGCCTCGGCACAGGCCGGATGGTCGGTGAGCAGGCGGTGGCCGTTGTAATGGAAGTCGCCGATCAGCGGCACGTCGATGCCCATGCGGTCGAGCTGGTCGCGGATGTGCGGCACGGCCTCGGCGGCCTCGGGCGTGTTGACGGTGATGCGCACCATCTCCGAGCCCGCGACCGCGAGTTCCTTCACCTGGATCGCGGTGCCGATCACGTCGACCGTGTCGGTGTTGGTCATCGACTGCACGCGCACCGGCGCGCCGCCGCCGATCGTCACGATGCGCGCGCCCCAGCGCACCTGGGCCTGCACGGTGTGCCGCTGCACCGGCACCGCGGGCTCGATGAAGTCGTCGTCGAAGGTGGAGGCGGAGGCTGGCATGGGATGCGGCTTACTTGAGTTCGAGCTTGGCGATGTTGTCACGCGTCGGCGCCAGGTCGACCGGGCGACCGCGGTAGGTCACGTGGGTGGCCGACGCATTGCCGATTCTGACGCGAAGCGGTGAAGCCCCATCCAGCCCCAAGGACTCTCCGGGCTGCAACGCGCGCGACACCAGCACGGTGCCGCGGCCGTCGATCACCTCGATCCAGGATTCGGCGCTGGCCTTCAGCAGCAGCGCGCCCGACACGCTGCGCGGCGCGCTGTCGGCCAGCACGGGGACTGCGGCCGATGCGGCAGGCACTGCAACGGTGGCAGCGGCAGGCGCCACAGCCGGCAGCGCCGGGGCGGAGGCGGCATCCACCGGCAGCGTGACGTTCTCGATCACGGTGTTGGGGGGCGTCACCTGCACCTGCATCGGCTCCGATGCCGCCGGTTCGGCCGATGCCGCGGGCGACGATGCCGCACCGGGCACGTGCGGCAGGTTGGCGCCGATCCAGCCGGCCGGCATCAGGTAGACCGCGGCGGCGGCCAGCGCGAACAGCAGCGCGCCGATCACGCCCGGGTTCTTCAGGAAGCTCAGGTCGGTCGGCACGCCGCGGCGCGGCTTGTCGCGGAACGGCGCGTTCAGCCCCTGGCTCAGGTGGTCGAGGCGGTGGCCCTGCGGCTGCGGCAGCAGCGCCAGCACCGGGACCGCATCGATCTTCAGCGTGCGGCACACCGTCTGGGCCAGCGCGCGCGTGAAGGTGGCGTCGGGCAGTTCGTCGAAGCGGTCGGCCTCGAGCAGCTCGAGCTTGCGCGGCGCCACCTTGATCGAGGTGGCGAGCGCCGCGATGTGCAGCCCGCGGGCCTGCCGCGCCTGGCGCAACAGCGCGCCGGCGGTGGCCGGCTCGGCCGGCGCCGCAGCCGCTGCGGTGTCCGGTTCAGCCGGGACCGAATCACTCATCGAATTGCCCCCGCTCGAAGGCCGACGATTCGCGCGATTGCGGGAAGCGGTCGCGCAACTGGCGGCCGAGGTCGCGCACGCCCTGGCTGTTGCCGAGCTTCTGCTCGACGCGCGCGGCCAGCCACAGCGTCTGCGAGCTGACCTGGTCAGGCACCGCGTTGACGCGGCGGATGTAGAAGCGCGCGCGCTCGTACTGCTCGCGGCGCAGCAGCACCTCGGCCAGGTTGACGCCGGTGGCGGCATTGCCGGGGTCGAGTTCGTAGGCGCGCGTCAGCGTGGCCTCGGCCTCGGGCCACTGGCCGGCGCGGGCCTGGCACACGCCCTTCGCGAGCATCGTGCGCACCGCGCCGGTGTAGCGCGGCGCCGCGGTGGCCTGGTCGAACAGCGGCGTGGCCTCGGCGAAGCGCTTCTGCTGGCACATGTACCAGCCGTAGTTGTGCAGCGTGTCGCCGTCGTTCGGGCTCAGCTGCAGCGCGTGGCGGAAGCTGTCCTGGGCCTGCACGTCGTCGTTCAGCCCGGCGTAGATCAGCCCGCGCAGGTTGTAGCCCTCGACGAGGTTGGGCTGCGCCTGCAGCGCCAGCTTCACCTCGTCGAGCGCGGTGTTCATCTGGCCGCGCGCGAAATACGCGCCCGCCAGTTCCATGCGCACCCGGGCCCGCTTGCTGGCGTCGGAATCGTCGCCGCTGCGGTCCTGCGGTGGGGCCTGCTCCACGCCGTTGACCGTGGTGGTGGTGGTGCAGCCGGCCAGCAGTGCGACAAATCCGCACAGGGCCGCGCAGGCCAGCGCGGTCGATGAATGACGACGTCCCCAGGTCATGAACGGCTCTCCTTCGAGCGTGAAACGATGTCGGTTGCGAGGGTGGCCCCATCGCCGGGACGGTGCACGCGGATCGGTGCACGCGTCATGCGCTTGTGGGCCTGCGTACGGTCCTGCACCTCGCCGGCCAGCTGCCCGCAGGCGGCATCGATGTCGTCGCCGCGCGTCTTGCGCACGGTGGTGACGACGCCGGCTTCCTGCAGCACCTGGGCGAACGCGCTGACGCGTTCGCGCGGCGAGCGCTTCAGGCCGGACTGCGGGAACGGGTTGAACGGGATCAGGTTGAACTTGCACGACACGGCCTGGCTGATGCGCACCAGCGCCCGTGCGTGCTCCGGCGTGTCGTTGACGCCGTCGAGCATGCAGTACTCGAAGGTGATGAAGTCGCGCGGGGCGGCATCGAGGTAGCGGTTGCAGGCCTCCAGCAGCTCGGCGATCGGGTACTTGCGGTTCAGCGGCACCAGGTCGTCGCGCAGCGCGTCGTCGGGGGCATGCAGCGACACGGCCAGCGCGACCGGGCAGTCGGTGCGCAGGCGGTCGATCATCGGCACGACGCCCGAGGTCGACACCGTGACGCGCCGGCGCGACAGGCCGTAGCCGTGGTCGTCGAGCATCACGCGCAGCGCGGGCACCAGCGCCGCGTAGTTCTGCAGCGGCTCGCCCATGCCCATCATCACGACGTTGGTGATCGCGCGTTCGCCCGGCGCGAGGTGCAGGCGCCGCCGCAGGTGGTGCTCGGCGAACCACAGCTGGGCCACGATCTCGCCGGTGGTGAGGTTGCGGCTGAAGCCCTGGTGGCCGGTGGAACAGAAGCGGCAGCCGACCGCGCAGCCTGCCTGCGACGACACGCACAGCGTGCCGCGGTCGTCTTCGGGGATGAATACCGTCTCGACGGCATTGCCGCCGCCGACGTCGAACAGCCACTTGATGGTGCCGTCAGTCGAGGCCTGCTCGCTGACGACAGCCAGCGGCGACACGGTCGCGACGCCGGCCAGCTTGTCGCGCAGCGACTTGGCCAGGTCGGACATCGCGTTGAAATCCGCCGCACCCTTCTGGTGGATCCAGCGGAACAACTGGGTCGCGCGAAAGCGCTTCTCGCCGAGCCGCTCGCAGAAGGCGGCGAGCCCGTCGAGATCGAATTCGAGGAGGTTGGTCAGGCTCATTCCAGCCTCCAGCGCACGCGACCGGGGCTCGCTCAGCGCGAGTAGACGTTCATGCCGGGGAAGAAGAACGACACCTCGACGGCGGCGGTTTCCGGGGCATCCGAGCCGTGCACGGCGTTGGCGTCGATGCTGTCGGCGAAATCGGCGCGGATCGTGCCCTTCTCGGCCTTCTTCGGATCGGTCGCGCCCATCAGTTCGCGGTTCTTCGCGATCGCGCTCTCGCCTTCGAGCGCCTGGATCATCACCGGGCCCGAGATCATGAAGTCGACCAGGTCCTTGAAGAACGGACGGGCCTTGTGCACCGCGTAGAAGGCCTCGGCCTCGCCGCGCGACAGGTGGGCCATCTTCGCCGCGACGACCTTCAGGCCTGCGCCTTCGAAGCGGGCGTAGATCTGGCCGATCACGTTCTTGGCGACGGCATCGGGTTTGATGATGGAAAGAGTACGTTCGATCGCCATGATTTTTTCTCCTGAATCAAGCACTTGGCAAAGCTTCGGATTGTATCGCTTGAAGGGTGCTCAGCGGCCACCGCGGCGTCCGCCGCCACCACCACCGCCGCCATACCCACCACCACCACCACCCCCGCCCCCGCCCCCGAAGCCGCCGCCACCGCCGCGGTTGCCGCCCCGGCCACCGCCGCCGCCCTTGCCGCCGCGGCGGTGGAAGGCATCGGCACCGATGTAGCCCATCGAGGTCTGCAGCGGATCGGGTTCACGC
>NZ_JBFUEB010000133.1:0-14123 GCF_056404395.1 Rhizobacter sp. P2_D12
CGCGGCCGCCGGTGCCGCCGCCGATGACGCCGCAGCCGCCGACGGCACCGCGAGCGCCGGCAACGGCAGCGCCGCCGTCGCGGTGGGCGCACTGCGCAGCCGCGAAGACGTCAGCCGCACGCTCGACCGCGTCTGCGAGTGGATCGAACGCAACGAGCCCAGCAACCCCGCGCCGTTGCTGATCCGCCGCGCGCAGCGGCTGATGGGCAAGAACTTCATGGACATCATCCGCGACCTCGCGTCCGACGGCCTGGGCCAGGTCGAACGCATCGCCGGCAGTCCCGACCAGTGATCTGACACATCCCCGAACCCGCCCCAGAGGAGTCCACCATGGCCACCAGCAGTCAGAAGTTCATCGCCCGCAACCGGGCCCCGCGCGTCCAGATCGAGTACGACGTGGAGCTCTACGGCGCCGAGAAGAAGGTGCAGCTGCCGTTCGTGATGGGCGTGCTGTCCGACCTGTCGGGCAAGCCGGCCGAGCCGCTGGCCCCGGTGGCCGACCGCAAGTTCCTCGAGTTCGACGTCGACAACTTCGACAGCCGCATGAAGTCGATGAAGCCGCGCGTCGCGTTCCAGGTGCCCAACACGCTGACCGGCGAGGGCAACGTCAGCGTCGACCTCACCTTCAACAGCATGGACGACTTCTCGCCCGCCGCGGTCGCGCGCAACAATGACGCGCTGCGCAAGCTGCTCGAGGCGCGCCAGCAGCTGTCCAACCTGATCACCTACATGGACGGCAAGAGCGGCGCGGAAGAACTGCTGGCCAAGGTGATGGCCGACCCGGCGCTGCTGAACAGCCTGGCCGGCGCCAAGAAAGCCGACGACACCAAGGCCGAGTGACCTGAGGCGACAAGGAGAACGCAATGGCAGAAGCACAGAACCAGACCTCCGCGCTGCAGGGCGTCGAATTCCAGGGCGGCGATTTCGCCAGCCTGCTGAACAAGGAATTCAAGCCGAAGAGCGAAGAGGCCAAGTCGGCGGTCGAGACCGCCATCCTGACCCTCGCCCAGCAGGCGCTGTCGCAGACCAAGCTGATCGGCACCGACGTCGTCAACTCGATCGAGGCGATGATCGCCGAGCTCGACAAGAAGCTCAGCGAGCAGATCAACCTGATCATGCATCACCCCGATTTCCAGCAACTGGAAAGCGCGTGGCGCGGGCTGCACCACCTCATCAACAACACCGAGACCGATGAGCAGCTGAAGATCCGCGTGATGAACATCAGCAAGAACGATCTCGGCAAGACGCTCAAGCGCTACAAGGGCACGGCCTGGGACCAGAGCCCGATCTTCAAGCGCGTCTACGAGGAAGAGTTCGGCCAGTTCGGCGGCGAACCCTTCGGCTGCCTGGTCGGCGACTACTACTTCGGCCAGACCCCGCCCGACGTCGAGCTGCTGGGCGAGATGGCCAAGGTGTCGGCCGCGGCCCACACGCCGTTCATCGCGGCCGCCGACCCGAGCCTGATGCAGATGGGCTCGTGGCAGGAGCTGGCCAACCCGCGCGACCTGAGCAAGATCTTCACGACGCCCGAATACGCCGCCTGGCGCTCGCTGCGCGAGTCGGACGACGCGCGCTACATCGGCCTGGCGATGCCGCGCTTCCTGGCGCGCATCCCGTACGGTGCCAAGACCAACCCGGTCGAGGACTTCAACTTCGAGGAAGACACCGGCAGCGCCGACCACACCAAGTACACCTGGGCCAACTCGGCGTACGCGATGGCGGTCAACATCAACCGTTCGTTCAAGCAGTACGGCTGGTGCTCGCGCATCCGCGGCATCGAATCGGGCGGCGCGGTCGAGGGCCTGCCGACGCACACCTTCCCGACCGACGACGGCGGTGTCGACATGAAGTGCCCGACCGAGATCGCGATCAGCGACCGGCGCGAGGCCGAACTGGCGAAGAACGGCTTCATGCCGCTGGTGCACCGCAAGAACTCCGACTTCGCGGCCTTCATCGGCGCGCAGTCGCTGCAGAAGCCGGCCGAGTACGACGATCCGGACGCCACCGCCAACGCCAACCTGGCGGCGCGCCTGCCCTACCTGTTCGCGACCTGCCGCTTCGCGCACTACCTGAAGTGCATCGTGCGCGACAAGGTGGGGTCGTTCAAGGAACGCGACGAGGTGCAGCGCTGGCTGCAGGACTGGATCATGAACTACGTCGACGGCGATCCCGCCCACTCGTCGGAAGACACCAAGGCACGCCGGCCGCTGGCCGCTGCCGAGGTGGTGGTGGAAGAGGTCGAGGGCAACCCGGGCTACTACAGCTCGAAGTTCTTCCTGCGCCCCCACTACCAGCTGGAAGGTTTGACAGTGTCTCTGCGCCTGGTCTCGAAGCTGCCCTCGCAGAAGGCGGCCTGAACCAGGAACAGGATACGCGGCGCACTGCCCGACGGGCCGGCGCCGCGCGCATCGCAGCCCGGGAGGTTCAGCTTGCCGGGAACGAAGAAAGCAGAAGTCGCCGGACGCACGACGTCAGCACCCAGACGACGTGGCACCCCCAAGCCGGCATCCCTACAAGCGGGTCCACTGATTGATTAAAGGAGAAGCATCATGGCTGTAGACATGTTCATCAAGATCGGCGACATCAAGGGCGAATCGCAGGATTCCGTCCACAAGGACAGCATCGACGTCCTGGCCTGGAGCTGGGGCCTGAGCCAGAGCGGCTCGTTCGCGCAAGGCGCCGGCGGCGGCTCGGGCAAGGTCAGCGTGCAGGACATCTCGCTGACCAAGTACGTCGACGCCTCGTCGACCGCGCTGATGCTGGCCGCCTGCAAGGGCACGCACATCAAGGAGGCGAAGCTGACGGTGCGCAAGGCCGGCGACAAGCCCCTCGAGTACATCGTCGTCACGCTCACCAACGTGCTGGTGTCGTCGCTGTCCACCGGCGGCAGCGGTGGCGAAGACCGCCTGACGGAGAACGTCAGCCTGAACTTCGCGAAGTTCAAGGTCGAGTACACCACCCAGGCCAAGGAAGGCGGCAAGGGCACGACCAGCACCGCCTCCTACAACGTCGCGGAGAACAAGGTCGAGGGCTGATCCCCCGGCCTGCAGCGCACGCCACGAGCCGGTCTTCGGACCGGCCCGTGGCGGTGTCGCTGGCGTGAACCATTCTGAAACGCTTGCAAGGAAAGACCATGGCCAAGGCCGACATGTTCCTCAAGGTCGAGGGCACCAAGCAGGGACCGATCAAGGGCGAGGCTGTCGACGCCAAGCACACCGACGAGATCGAGGTGGTCGGCTGGAGCTGGGGCATGGATGGCAATGCCACGGCCTTCGGCACGGCGGCCGCGCGCACGACGCTGCAGGAGCTGATCGTGCGCAAGCGCGTGGACAGCGCGACGACCGGCCTGATGTCGGCGCTGCGCAGCAATGAAATCATCAAGAAGGCGACGCTGACGGTGCACAAGGCCGGCGGCATCGCCTCGGTGCCCTACCTGACCATCGTGGTCGAGAAGGCACGCATCGTGTCGCACAAGGTGCGCAACGAGACCGATGGCGCGCCCGAGCTGGTGGAAGAATTCCGCCTGGCGTTCTTCAAGGTGCAGGTCGAGTACCGGCCGCAGGATGCCACCGGTGCCGCCAAGGGCGTCAACACCTTCGAAGCCGAAGTGCAACCCGGCTGACGCCGCAGGAGACACGGCATGACGCCAGTACAAGCCGCGGAACAGGCCCTGCGCGAAGGCCGCACCGATGCGGCACTGAAGAGCCTGCAGGACGGCGTGCGCGCTGCACCGGCCGACCCGAAGCTGCGCATCTTCCTGTTCCAGCTGCTGTGCGTGCTGGGCCAGTGGCCGCGCGCGCTGACGCAACTGGAGGTGTGCGGCGAGCTGGATGCCGGCACGCTGCCGATGGTCAACACCTATCGCGAGGCGCTAAAGTGCGAGACGCTGCGCGAAGCGGTGTTCGCCGGCAAGACGACGCCGATGGTGTTCGGCCGGCCGCAGGCCTGGGTGGCCTGGCTGGTCGAGGCGCTGATGGCCGATGCGCGCGGCGATGCGGCGGTGGCCGCCAAGCTGCGCCACGATGCCTTCGAGGCGGCACCGGCGACGCCGGGCACGCTGAACGGGCAGCGCTTCGAGTGGATCGCCGACGCCGATTCGCGGCTCGGCCCGGTGCTCGAGGCGGTGATCAACGGGCGCTACTGCTGGGTGCCGTTCAGCGCGCTGGCGAAGGTCAGCTTCGAGGAACCCGAAGACCTGCGCGACATGGTGTGGAGCGCGGCGCAGCTCGAGTTCACCAACGGCGGGCAGTCGGTGGCACTGGTGCCGACGCGCTATCCGGGCACGGCGACCGAGGGCGATGCACTGGCGCAGCTGGCGCGGCGCACCGAGTGGCTGGCACTGTCCGACGAGCACTTCCGCGGGGTCGGGCAGCGGGTGCTCGCGCTGGGTGAGCAGGATGCGGACTTGCTCTCGGTGCGCGAGATCACGCTGGAGCCGTTGCCGGTGGCTGAGGATGAATCCGGCGATGCTGCCTGACTCCGCTGCTCTCGTGCGGCAAAGTCGCGGGCGGGCAGGCTGGGGCGCGCCGGATGGGACGGTCGCCGCGCCGAGGGCGCGTCGACTGCCCTGCGCTGCCTGCTTTCAAGGCCCGTCGCCGAAACTCCCGCCGCTCGCTTCGCTCGCTGTGGTCAAACAGTCGGCGACAGTCAGAGGACGAAGCGTGCTGGCGCACGCGGGCCTTGAAACCAGTCAGCTCCGGCGCCCCACCCTGATTGGCGCGCCCCAGCCTGCCCGCCCGCGACTTTGCAGAACCAGCGGCTCTTTGCGGAGATCCCGGATTGGCATCCGGGCTACCCATTCTCGTAGCCCGGATGCCAATCCGGGATTCGTCGAACACACCCGGTTCGCGCGGCGCGGCTGCGCGCATGCGCGCAGCACCAATCTTTGACATGGCCACACACGAGGTACGTGATCGACTCCAACCGGTCCTGCTCGACCGGCTGACCGACCTCGACCCCCACTCCCGCGTCGAATCCGACGAGAACCGCGTGATGAGCAAGGCGCAGATCCGCGAAGCAGTGCTGCGCGACCTGTCGTGGCTGCTCAACGCCGTCAAGCCCATGCCCAAGCTCGCCGAGCAGTACCCGCATGCCGGCGACTCGGTGCTCAACTATGGCCTGCCGCCGATGTCCGGCCAGATGGCCTCGCGCATCGACATCCCGTTGCTCGAGAACACCATCAAGCAGGCCATCCTGCGCTTCGAGCCGCGCGTGATGGAAGACTCGCTCGAGGTCAAGGCGGTCGAATCCGCCGGCGTGCTCGACACCCACAACGTCATCGAATTCGAGATCCGCGGCTTCATGTGGGCCCAGCCCGTCCCGCTCGAATTGCTGCTGCGCACCCAGGTCGACCTGGAAGCCGGGCAGATCGAGGTGCGCGACGCCGCCGGCGGCACGGTCCGCCGCAAGGGCTGAAAACCGACACCATGGATCCGAACCTGCTGCGCCTCTACAACGACGAACTCAGCCACCTGCGCGAGGTCGGCGGCGAGTTCGCGAAAGAGTTCCCGAAGATCGCAGCACGCCTGTCGATGGACGGCGTCGAGGTTACTGACCCCTACGTCGAGCGGCTGCTCGAAGGCTTCGCCTTCCTCGCCGCACGCGTGCAGCTGAAGATCGACGCCGAGCACCCGAAGCTGATCCAGCACCTGCTGGAGACCGTCTACCCCGGCTTCCTGTCGCCGATGCCGTCGACGATGATCGCGCGCATGCGGCCCGACCCGCTGGACCCGAACCTTGCACGCGGCTTCGCGGTGCGGCGCGGCAGCGCGCTGCACAGCGACACCGTGCGCGGCAACAACACGCGCTGCGAGTTCCGCACCGCGCACGACGTGACGCTGTGGCCGGTCGAGATCGACGCGGTGCAGTACTTCACCCACGCCCCCGACCTGCCGCTCGCGCACCTGCCGCCGGCCCGCCAGGTGCGCGGCGGCCTGCGCATCCGGCTCAAGGCGCACGCCGGCCTGAAGTTCAGCCAGCTGCCGATGGACCGGCTGGAGTTCTACCTGGCCGCGCCCGACGACGTCGCCTTCCGGCTGCACGAACTGATCCTCGGCGCGAGCCTCGCGACCTTCGTGCACGGCGGCGCCGCGCGCAGCCCGAGCCAGGGCTATGCCGACACCGACTCGGTCGAGGCGGTCGGCTACGACGACGCGCAGGCCCTGCTGCCCGAGACGCTGCGCGGCTTCAGCGGCCACCGGCTGCTGCAGGAATACGCCGCGATGCCGCAGCGCTTCCTGTTCTTCGCCGTCACCGACCTCGCGCGCCGCCTCGCCCGCATCGACGCCGCCGAATGCGAGATCGTGCTGCTGTTCGGCCGCGGCGACGTCGCGCTCGAATCGCTGGTCGACGCCGGCAGCCTGGCGCTGTACTGCACGCCGGCGATCAACCTGTTCAACAAGCGCCTGGACCGCATCCAGCTCGGCCCCGGCAGCTGGGAGCACCATGCCGTGCCCGACCGCACGCGCCCGATGGACTACGAGGTCCACACGATCGAATCCGTCACCGGCTTCGGCACCGGCCAGGTCGCCGAGCAGCGCTTCCTGCCGCTGTACGCCACCTTCCACGACGAGGCACGCAACCACGGCGCCTACTACACGCTGCGCCGCGAGCCGCGCCTGCTGTCGAGCCGGCAACGCCAGGACGGCCCGCGCTCGGCCTACGTCGGCCAGGAGGTGTTCCTGTCGCTGGTCGACCCGAACAACGCGCCCTACCGCGAAGAGATCCGCCAGCTGTCGCTCAGCGCACTGGTCACCAACCGCGACCTGCCGACGCTGCTGCCGGCCACCGCCAGCACCTGGACGCTGGACGTCGCCGGGCCCGCCGGCCGCATCGAGACGCTGCGCGGCCCCACCCGGCCGGTACAGCGCCTGGCGCGCGGCGACGTCGGCTGGTCGCTGGTCAGCCTGCTGACGCTCAACTACCTGAGCATCGCCGGCGAGGACAGCCGCCGCGCCGCCGCCGCGCTGCGCAGCCTGATGGCGCTGCACGGGCCGGAGCAGGACGTGAGCTGGGCCAAGCAGGTCGAAGGCATCCAGGCGGTCGACGCGAAAGCCGTGGTGCGCCGCCTGCCCTTCCCCGGCCCGCTCACCTTCGGCTGCGGCGTCGAGGTCACGACCACCGTCGACGAGCTCGGTTTCCAGGGCTCCAGCGCCTTCCTGCTCGGCTGCGTGCTCGAGCACTTCTTCGCGCGCCACGCGTCGGCCAACAGCTTCTCGGAAACCATCGTCCGCTCGGCGACGCGCGGCGAGATCCTGCGCTCGCAGCCGCGCGTGGGCACCAAGGCGATGCTGTGATGAACGCGCCGCACGATCCGCAGCTGCTGCACGAACGCCGTACGCGGCTGTTCGACGAGATCGCGCGGCAGCCGTGGGCGCACGACTTCTTCGCGGTGCTGCGCCAGATCGACGCGCTGTGGCCGCAGGCGCCGCGCCTGGGCGCCGCGCTGCGGCCGAGCGCCGAGCCGGTGCGCCTGGGGCAGGACCCGGAGCTCGATTTCGCGCCGGCCGGCGTGATGTCGTTCGACGCCGGCGAGCGCAGCGTGCCACGCCTGGGCGTGCGCTTCTTCGGCCTGTTCGGCCCGATGGGCCCGCTGCCGCTGCACTTCACCGAGCACGCACGCGACCGCCTGCGCAACCACGGCGACGCCACCTTCGCGCGCTTCGCCGACGTGTTCCACCACCGCATGCTGCTGCTGTTCTACCGCGCCTGGTCGCAGTCGCAGCCGGCGGTGCAGGCCGACCGCGCCAGCGACGACCAGTTCGCCAAGTGGGTCGGCGCGCTGTTCGGCCAGGCGCCGGCGGCGCTGCGCCACGCCGACGCGGTGCCCGACCACGCCAAGCGCTTCGGCGCCGGCCACCTCGGCGCGGCAACGCGCCGGCCGGAGTCCATCGTCAAGGTACTGCGCCAGTACTTCACGGTGCCGATCCGCATCGAATCGCACGTCGGCCACTGGCTGCCGCTGCGCCCCGAAGACCGCACGCGCCTGGGCGGCAAGGGCACGCGCGGCGCCGCGCTCGGCGTCTCGGCCGTGGCCGGCAGCAAGGTCTGGGACCGGCAGTACAAGCTGCGCCTGCACATCGGCCCGCTGACGCTGGCGCAGTACCGCCAGTTCCTGCCCGGCCAGCGCTCGCTGATCGAGCTGCGGGACTGGATGCGCCAGCTGCTCGGCTTCGAGATGCTGTGGGACCTGCGGCTGATCCTGCAGGGCAGCGCGGTACCGCCGCTCGGGCTGACCCCCGCGGCCCCGGGCGCGCTCGGCCTGACCACCTGGCTGGGCCGCAAGACCCCGCACCCGGACCGCGGCGAGCTGCTGCTGGACCCGGCGCAGATGAGTGCCACCGCCTCCCCCTCCACCTCAGGGACCTAAGGAACCACCATGGCTGAAATCAGTCGCACCGCCCTCTTCGGCAAGCTCAACCCGATCGCCTACAAGGCCATCGAGGGCGCCACGGTGTTCTGCAAGCTGCGCGGCAACCCGTACGTCGAGCTGCAGCACTGGATCTACCAGATCCTCAACGGCAACGACAGCGACCTGCACCGCATCGTCAAGCACTACGAGCTCGACGGCGCCCAGCTGGTGGCCGACCTGACGCAGTCGCTCGACCGCCTGCCGCGCGGCGCCACCTCGGTGACCGACCTGTCGAGCATCGTCGAGAACGCCGTCGAGCGCGGCTGGGTCTACGGCTCGCTGATGTTCGGCGACCGCCAGGTGCGCACCGGCTACCTGCTGGTCGGCGCACTGAAGACGCCGTCGCTGCGCAACGCGCTGCTGGCCATCAGCAAGCAGTTCGAGCGCATCAAGCTCGACGACCTGATCGACCGCTTCGCATCGCTGCTCGCGCAATCGCCCGAGCACGCACAGGCCGCCAGCGACGGCGGTGCGCCGGGCGAGGCGAGCGACGCGATCGCGCCGGCCGCGATGGGCAAGCAGGAGGCGCTGAAGCGCTTCACGACCGACCTGACCGAGCAGGCGCGCGGCGGCAAGATGGACCCGATCGTCGGCCGCGACGACGAGATCCGCCAGGTGGTCGACATCCTGATGCGCCGGCGCCAGAACAACCCGATCCTGGTCGGCGAGGCCGGCGTCGGCAAGACCGCCGTCGTCGAAGGCTTCGCGCAGCGCATCGCGCGCGGCGACGTGCCGCCTTCGCTGAAGGACGTGGAACTGCGCGTGCTCGACGTCGGGCTGCTGCAGGCCGGCGCCAGCATGAAGGGCGAGTTCGAGCAGCGGCTGCGCTCGGTGATCGACGAGGTGCAGGCGAGTGCCAAGCCCATCATCCTGTTCATCGACGAGACCCACACGCTGGTCGGCGCGGGCGGCGCGGCCGGCACCGGCGATGCGGCCAACCTGCTGAAGCCGGCGCTCGCCCGCGGCCAGCTGCGCACCATCGGCGCCACCACCTTCGCCGAGTACAAGAAGTACATCGAGAAGGACCCGGCGCTGACGCGGCGCTTCCAGAGCATCCAGGTCGACGAACCGGACGAGCCGAAGGCGATCCTGATGATGCGCGGCGTCGCGTCGACGATGGAGAAGCACCACAAGGTGCAGATCCTCGACGAGGCGCTGGAGGCGGCGGTGAAGCTGTCGCACCGCTACATCCCGGCGCGCCAGTTGCCGGACAAGTCGGTGTCGCTGCTGGACACGGCCTGCGCGCGCGTGGCGGTCAGCCTGCACGCGACGCCGGCCGAGGTGGACGACTGCAGCAAGCACATCGAGGCGCTCGAGACCGAGCAGGGCATCATCGCGCGCGAATCCGCGATCGGCATCGACACGCGCGAGCGCAGCGCCGTCGTCACCGAGCTGCTGGCCGGCGAGCGCAAGCGGCTGGACGAGCTGACGACGCGCTGGACCGCCGAGAAGGCGCTGGTCGACAGGCTGCTCGCGCTGCGCGCGAAGCTGCGCGGCGTGGCCGGCGCGGTGGAAGGCACCGGCAGCGCGCTCGAGAAGAGCGCCGAGAAGACGGCCGAGGTGGTGGCGCCCGAGGTGCCGAAACTGTCCGACGCCGAGCGCGCCGCGACGCTGGCCGAGCTGAAGCAGGTGCAGGACGAACTGGCCGCGCTGCAGGGCGAGCACCCGCTGATCCTGCCGACGGTCGACTACCAGTCGGTGGCCAGCGTGGTCGGCGACTGGACCGGCATCCCGGTCGGCCGCATGGCGCGCAACGAGATGGAGACGATCCTGAAGGTGGCCTCGCTGCTGAGCCAGCGCGTGATCGGCCAGGACCATGCGATGGAGATGATCGCCAAGCGCATCCAGACCTCGCGGGCGGGCCTGGACAACCCGAGCAAGCCGATCGGCGTCTTCATGCTGGCCGGCACCTCGGGCGTCGGCAAGACCGAGACCGCGCTGGCGCTGGCCGAGGCCTTGTACGGCGGCGAGCAGAACCTGATCACGATCAACATGAGCGAGTTCCAGGAGGCGCACACCGTCTCGACGCTGAAGGGCGCGCCGCCCGGCTACGTCGGCTACGGCGAGGGCGGCGTGCTGACCGAGGCGGTGCGGCGCAAGCCGTACTCGGTGGTGCTGCTCGACGAGGTCGAGAAGGCCCACCCGGACGTGCACGAGATCTTCTTCCAGGTGTTCGACAAGGGCTTCATGGAAGACGGCGAAGGCCGCTTCATCGACTTCAAGAACACGCTCATCCTGCTGACCACCAATGCCGGCACCGAGCTGATCGCCAACATGTGCAAGGACCCGGAGCTGATGCCCGAGGCCGAGGGCCTGGCGAAGGCGCTGCGCGAGCCGCTGCTGAAGATCTTCCCGCCGGCGCTGCTCGGGCGGCTGGTGACGATCCCGTACTACCCGCTGTCCGACGAGATGCTGGGCCGGATCGTCAAGCTGCAGCTGAACCGCATCAAGAAGCGCGTCGAGGCGCGCTACAAGATCCCGTTCGAGGTCGGCGACGACGTGGTCAAGCTGGTGGTCAGCCGCTGCACCGAGAGCGAATCGGGCGGCCGCATGATCGACGCCATCCTGACCAACACGATGCTGCCCGACATCTCGAAGGAATTCCTGACGCGGATGATGGAAGGCAAGGCGATCGCCGGGGTCAAGGTGACGGCCCGGGACGGCAGCTTCGTGTACGCGTTCGACTGAACCGGAGGATGCCATGCCCGCCACGCTCTATGCCACCGTCCTGAAGTACGACACCGAGGCCCGCCAGTCGGACACCATCGACGAGCGCAAGCAGGTCCTCTCGAATGCCTTGCAGAAGGCGAACGACTTCATCGAGAAGAAGATCGCCGCGGGTTCGGACAAGCGGCGCCAGGTGTGGGGCCTGTTCGCGGCCCCCGAGTACACCTTCGCGAACGTGCTGAACCACGACAACCACGGCGTGGGCGACGTGCGCCACATGGACGAAGGCAGCAAGGTGGGCATCGAGGCCTGGCTGAAGGCCTTGAGCGCCGACTACCCTCACCTGCTGCTGTTCCCCGGATCGATCGCCTGGAAGAAGCCGCTGCAGCGCGACTTCGCCGCCTATGCGCAGAACAAGCGCGCCGCCGGCAGCAAGCTGAGCGACACCGAGCTGCGCAAGAAGTTCGACGCGAAGGACATGACGCGCACCGAGAAGGCACGCGCGGCGGTGCGGCAGAACGCCAACGACTTCCAGCAGGGCGACCTGGACCGCCAGGTGGCCGGCCCGATGGGCAACCACAGCTTCCGCGGCTGGAAGCCCAACCCGGGCAAGACCTGCGACGCGGATGCCTGGCTGTTCGAGACCGACGATCCGAGCGGTACGCTGGCCGGCGGCAAGCGCTGGACGACCGATGCCTCGAAGGCGGCGACCAACTTCACGCAGACCCACGCGGCGCCGAGCAACCGCGAGAAGCTCGTGCAGCTGGGCGGCGGCACGGTGACGCACATGGGCCGCAACACCTGCCTCGTCTACCTGAACGGCCGGAAGGTCGCGAAGTACAACAAGGCCCAGGACTACCACGAGGTGCTGGACAACTCCGGCGCGACGGTCTACGTGCCGGGCAAGAGCGTGCCGACCTTCGACGTCGAGGGTGTCAAGTACGGCGTCGAGATCTGCCTCGACCATGCCTACGGCTCGCTGAGCGACCGCCTGCCGTCGACCGCGAAGCCGAACGTCAACGTCGTGCTGTCGGCCAAGGTCAAGCTGGACGCGAACAACCTGCCCGACAAGGCGGCGATGGTGGTGCATGCCTGCAGCAACGTGAGCTGGAGCCTGGTGGGCACCGGCGGCGTCGATGGCACCAATGCGAAGGTGGAGGCGGACGAGACCACCTTCAGGATCTACAGCTTCTCGGTTTGACACGGAAGGATGCGAGCGTGAGCGCAGACCCCGCCGTCGAGGCCACCACCGGCCCCACCGAACTCGGCCTCGACGACGCGCTGCAGATGGCCGTCGGGATGCACCAGAACCGCCAGCTCGAAGGGGCCGAGCAGCTCTACCGGCGCATCCTGTCGGTGGCGCCGGACCATCCCGATGCGCTGCACCTGCTGGGCATGGCGCTGCACCAGACCGGGCGCAGCGACGAGGGCATCGCGGCCATCCGCCGCGCGATATCGCTGGTGCCGGGTTTTGCCGGCTACCACAACAACCTCGGCAACATCCACATGGCGCGCGGCCAGGTCGCCGAGGCCACCGCCGCCTACGAGCAGGCGAGCGCGCTCGCCCCCGCCAACGCCGACCTGCACAACAACCTGGGGGCGTTGTACCGTGCGCAGCAGCGCAACGACGAGGCGCGCACGGCCTGGCTGCACGCGATCGAACTGGACCCGCGGCAGTTGAACGCGCACAACAACCTCGGGCAACTGGCGGCCGCGCAGGGCGACGTGCCGGAAGCCATCGGCTGGTACTGCAAGGCGATCGAGCTGCTGCCCGAGCACCCCGACGGCCACCAGTTGCTGGGCATGGCCTACTACACGATGGGCAAGGTGGCCGAGGCGGCCGAGGTGTTCCGCCAGTGGCTGGCCGCCAAGCCGGGCCACCCGACGGCGCGGCACATGCTGGCCGCCTGCTCCGGCGAGAACGTGCCGGCGCGTGCGTCCGACGACTACGTCGAGACCACCTTCGACCACTTCGCCGACAGCTTCGAGACGCAGCTGAACGAACGGCTGGGCTACCAGGCGCCGCAGCTGTGCGCGCGCATGCTGGAGCGTCACCTGCCGGCCCCGGCGAAGCAGTTCGAGGTGCTGGATGCCGGCTGCGGCACCGGCCTGTGCGGGCCGCTCGTGGCGCCGTGGGCCCGGGTGCTGGCCGGCGTCGACCTGTCGCGCGGGATGCTGGACCACGCGAAGACCAAGGGCGTCTACAGCGACCTGTACAAGGCCGAGCTGACCGAGTTCCTGCGCGAGTCGCCGGGGCAATGGGAGGTGCTGCTGTCGGCCGACACGCTGTGCTACTTCGGCGACCTGATGCCGCTGATGGCCGCGGCGCGCGGCTCGGTCAAGGCCGGTGGGCTGCTGGTCTTCACGGTGGAGGCGCTGCCGGACGGCAGCCCGCTGATGTTCCGGCTGGAGCCGCACGGGCGCTATGCGCATTCGCGCGCACACATCGAGGCGGCGCTGACGGCGAACGGGTTCGCGCCGCTGGAGATCATGGCCGAGACCTTGCGGCAGGAAGGCGGCAAGCCCGTCCAGGGCTGGCTGGTGGCGGCAAGGTAGCCCGGATGCCAATCCGGGATTCGTGCATTGGCGCGAGCAAAGCCGCGTGCGGGGAAGCTGGGGCGCGCCGGATGGAGCGGTCGCCGCGCCGGGGGCGCGTCGACTCCCCTGCGCTGCCTGCTTTCAAGGCCCGTCGCCGAAACTCCCGCCGCTCGCTTCGCTCGCTGTGGTCAAACAGTCGGCGACAAGTCAGTTTCACGAAGCACGCTGGCGCGTGCGGGCCTTGAAAGCAGCCAGCTCCGGCGCCCCACCCTGATTGGCGCGCCCCAGCCTCCCCGCCCGCGGCTTCGCAGAACCAGCGGTTCTATGAGTGCATCCCGGATTGGCATCCGGGCTTGTATGTTCCGTCTGCACCCCCAGACGCAGCGGATGAGGGTGTCGGGATGGAGGGACGATCCGGGCCATCTGCCGTCAGCAGCGGACAGACCACCGTAGTGATTCCCCATTTCGTTCGCCCAAGCGTCGATGAGGAACGCAGCCGCAGCAACCC
>NZ_JBFUEB010000134.1:0-14096 GCF_056404395.1 Rhizobacter sp. P2_D12
GCCCGCGCTGCGGCTGTCGGGTGCGGTCGGCAGCGACGTGCGCAGCCTGTCGAACCTGTTCAACGCGCCCGGCTTCGTCTGGTCGGCCGCGGCCGGGGTCACGCAGTCGCTGTTCGACGGCGGCCAGGCCCGGGCCCGCGTGAAGGAAGCGGATGCGCGCGCCGATGCGGCGCTGGCCGACTACCGCCAGGCCGTGCTGGCCGCGGTGGTGGAGCTGCGCCAGGCCTATGTCGAACTCGACCTGACGCAGCAGGCGCAGCGCGCCGAGCAGGACCGCGTCGTCGCGCTGGAGCAGGCGCGCCGGCTGGCCGAGCTGGGCTACGCGCATGGCGCGCTGGGCCAGCTCGACCTGCTGGATGCCGAGCGCAATGCCTGGCAGGCGCAGCTGAACGAAGTCACCGCGACCCGCGACCGCCTGATCGGCCAGGTCGCCGCATTCAAGGCGTTGGGCGGCTGAGCCGGTTGGCCCCGAACGCTTTCACCGACACCACCGGAACACAACGAGGAGCAGCATGAAGATCTCTTTCAACCGCCGCCAGCTGGCGGTCGCCATCGGCATCGCGCTGGTCGGCGGCACGGCCCTGACGATGGCCGGCAAGCCGTCCGCCGGACCGGTCGCCGCCAGGCAATCCGCCACGAGTCTGACCGTCGGCGTCACCGCGCCGCAGACCAGCACGCTCGCCCGCACGCTGGCCGCCAGCGGCAGCATCAGCGCCCGGGACGAACTGCTGGTCGGTTCGGACGCTTCCGGCGTGCGCCTGCTGGAGGTGCTGGTCGACGTCGGCAGCGTGGTCCGCCAGGGCCAGCTGCTGGCGCGCGGCGACGATGCGCAGCTGCTCGCCCAGCGCGACCAGCAGGACGCGCAGATCCGCCAGGCGCGCGCCGAGCTGGCGCAGGCCGAGGCCAACCTCGAACGCGCCGAGCGCATCAAGGACTCCGGCGTCTACAGCGTCGAAGCGGTGCAGACCCGCAACACCACCGCCGAGGCGGCCAGCGCCAAGCTGGCCCTGGCGCTGGCGCAGCGCCGCGAGCTCGACGTGCGCATCGCCCACACCCGCGTCGTGGCGCCGGCCGACGGCGTGATCACGCGTCGCAGCGCCACCGTCGGCGCGGTGGTGCAGCCCGGCAACGAGCTGTTCCGGCTGATCCGCGACGGCCAGCTCGAGTGGCTGGCCGAGCTGCCCGGTCATGCGATCGCCCGCGTGCAGCCCGGCGCGCCGGTGCGCGTGAAGCTGGACGACGGCCGCAGCGTCGATGCCACGGTGCGCCTGGTCGAACCGACCATCGACCCGAAGAGCCGCAACGGCCTGGTGCACGTGACGCTGCCGCGCGGCTCGGTGCTGAAGGCCGGCGGCCATGCCGACGGCGAGATCGCGATCGCCGATGCGCCGATGCTGACGCTGCCCGAATCGGTGGTGTTCAGCCGCGACGGCCAGTCCTTCGTGTTCGTGGTCGGCGACGGCGAGGTGGCGCGGCTCACGCGCATCGAGACCGGTGCGCGCCAGCGCGGCCTGGTCGAGGTGACCGGCGGCTTGCAACCCGGCGCCCGCGTCGTCGCCAGCGGCGGCGGCTTCGTGAAGGATGGGGAACGCGTGCGCATCGCAGTCGAGCCCGCAGCGGCTCAACCGCAAGGAGTCCAATCATGATGGAACAGCTGTCGGCCAATTCGATCCGCAAGCCGATCCCGCCGATCATCATCTTCATGCTGCTGGCCTTCGCCGGCCTGCTCGGCTTCCACAAGCTGGGCATCAACCAGTTCCCCGACGTCGACATCCCGGTGGTCACGGTCGCGATCAGCCAGTCGGGCGCCGCGCCGGCCGAGCTGGAGACGCAGGTCACGCGCATCGTCGAGAACGCGGTGGCCACCGTCGGCGACGTATCGCACATCACGTCCACCATCTCCGACGGCGTCTCCAGCACCGCGGTCGAGTTCCAGTTCGGCAAGGACATCGACCGCGCGGTCAACGACGTGCGCGACGCTGTGACGCGCGTGCGCGGCGACCTGCCGGGCGACATCAACGAGCCGGTGATCACCCGCATGACGACCTCGGGCGGGCCGATGCAGACCTTCACCGTCAAGGGCGCCGGCAAGACGCCGGCCGAGCTGTCGTGGTTCGTCGACAACGAGGTGGCCAAGAGCCTGCTGACGGTGCCCGGCGTCGGCCAGGTGCGGCGCGTCGGCGGCGTCGACCGCGAGATCCGCATCGTGCTGCAGCCCGGGCGCCTGAATGCCTACGGCATCACCGCGGCCGAGGTGAGCCGCCAGCTGCGCGCGGTCAACGTCAACGTGCCGGGCGGCAAGGCCCAGGTCGGCGGGCAGGAGCAGAGCATCCGCACGCTGGGCGGCACCAGCAGCGTCGACACGCTACGCGCGATGCAGATCACGCTGCGCGACGGCCGCTCGCTGCGCCTGGCCGATCTCGGCGAGGTGGTCGACGGCACGGCCGACGCGGTGCAGGACGCCTTCGTCGACGGCGAGCGCGTGGTCGCGTTCCAGGTCATCCGCGGCATCGGTTCGTCGTCGGTCGACGTCGCGCAGGCCGTCGAGCACGCGGTCGCGAAGCTGCAGTCGGAGCACCCGCAGGTGCAGCTGGCGCTGTTCAGTTCGACGGTGGAGTTCACGAAGGAGTCGTACGACGCGTCGATCGAGGCGCTGGTGCTGGGCGCGCTGCTCGCGGTGGTGGTGGTGTGGTGCTTCCTGCGCGACTGGCGCGCGACGCTGATCTCGGCGATCGCGATGCCGCTGTCGGTGATCCCGACCTTCTTCTTCATGTCCTGGCTCGGCTTCACGCTGAACCTGATCACGCTGCTCGGGCTGTCGCTGGTGGTGGGCATCCTGGTCGACGACGCGATCGTCGAGGTCGAGAACATCGTGCGCCACATGCGCATGGGCAAGACGCCGATGCAGGCGGCGCTGGACGCGGCCGACGAGATCGGCCTGGCGGTGGTCGCGACCACGCTGGCCATCGTCGCGGTGTTCGTGCCGGTCAGTTTCATGTCCGGCGTGCCGGGGCAGTTCTTCCGGCAGTTCGGCGTGTCGGTGGCGATCGCGGTGGTGATCTCGCTGCTGGTGGCCCGCATGATCACGCCGGTGATGGGTGCCTACTGGCTCAAGCCGCATCACGTGGTCGAGCACGAAGGCCCGGTGATGCGTGCCTACCTGCGCGTGGTGCGCTGGGGGTTGGCGCACCGCAAGCTGACGCTGCTGTCGGGCGTGCTGCTGTTCGCCGGCTCGGTGGCCCTGGTGCCGATGCTGCCGAACGGCTTCATCCCGGCCAGCGACCGCTCGCAGTCGACCATCAACTTCGAGCTGGCGCCGGGTGCGTCGATCGAGCAGACGACGGCCGTGGCCGCGCAGGCGCGCGAGGTGCTGATGCGGCGTGCCGAGGTGCGCCGCATCCTGACGACGATCGGCAACGGCGCGCAGACCGACGCGATGGGCAGCAGCGCCAGCGGCGAGGTGCGGGCCGGTTCGCTGGTGGTGTCGCTGGTGCCGCCAGGCCAGCGCAAGCTGTCGCAGCGCGCGTTCGAGAAGAGCGTGCAGGTGGACCTGCAAGCCATCCCGGGGCTGCGCTTTCGCTTCGGCGGCGGCGAGAGCGGCGAGACGCTGGACGTGATCCTGGTCGGCGACAACCCGAAGACGCTGGACCAGGCCGCCGAGCGTGTCGAGCGCGAGCTGCGCGGCATCCCCGGCGTCGGCAACCCGGCCGCGACCTCGGGGTTGCGTCGGCCCGAGGTGCTGGTCAAGCCCGACCTGGCGCGCGCGGCCGACCTGGGTGTCACGGTGTCCGACATCGCGACCACGGTGCGCGTGGCGACCATCGGCGACACCTCGGCCCAACTGCCCAAGTTCCACCTGGACGAGCGCAGCCTTTCGATCCGCACGCAGCTGGCCACCGCGGCGCGCGGCGAGCTGGACACGCTGCGCCTGCTGCGCGTGCCGACGGCGGACGGCCGCAGCGTCACGCTGGACACGGTGGCACAACTGGAGATGGGCAGCGGCGCGGCGCAGATCACGCGCTTCGACCGGCGCCGCAGCGTCAGCATCAAGGCCGACGTGGCGGGTGCGCCGCTGGGCGAGATCAACGAGGCGATCGCCGCGCTGCCGGCCATCCGCCAGCTGCCGTCGGACGTGAAGCGGGCCGAGTACGGCGACACCGAGCGCATGAACCAGCTGTTCGAGGACTTCGGCATCGCGATGGGGGCCGGCGTGCTGCTGGTGTACTGCGTGCTGGTGCTGCTGTTCCACGACTTCGCGCAGCCGCTGACCATCATGGCCGCGCTGCCGCTGTCGGTGGGCGGGGCGCTCGGCCTGCTGCTGGTGTCGGGCGAGGCGATGTCGCTGCCGGCCACGATCGGCATCCTGATGCTGATGGGCATCGTGACCAAGAACTCCATCCTGCTGGTCGAGTACGCGCTGGTCGCGCTGCACAAGGGCGCGTCGCGGCGCGAGGCGATGCTGGACGCGTGCAGCAAGCGTGCGCAGCCGATCATCATGACGACGGTGGCGATGGGGGCCGGCATGCTGCCGATCGCGCTGAAGATCGGCGCCGACGCCGACTTCCGCGCGCCGATGGCGATCGCCGTGCTCGGCGGCCTGATCACGTCGACCGTGCTGTCGCTGGTCTACGTGCCGGTGGTCTTCACCTACGTCGACGACCTGAAGCGCTGGCTGATCAACCTGGCCACCCCCGTAGCCCGGATGCCAATCCGGGATGCCGAGGTCAAATCAGCCGCGTGATCAACAGCGCCACCAGGCTCAGCAGCACGCTGCTGGTGATCGGAATGAAGAACTCCCGCCCGAACAACCGGAACCGGAAGTCCCCGGGGAGTCTTCCCAGCCCGATCTTCAGCAGCCAGCGCTGCAGCCCGCTGAACAGCAGCAGCGCGATCAGGATCACCAGGAGCCAACGCAGTCCCATGAAGCGCCTCAGAGCGTGTGGCTGCGGTCGCCGTGCGCGAATCCGAGCGGTGCGTTGGTGAACGACGCATCGCATCCCCGCGCCAGCGCGATCACCTTGAACAGCTCGCCCATCTCGTGCTCCAGCAGCAGCTTCTGCGCGTTCGCGCGGGTCTTCAGGTCGGCCGTCGCCAGGTCGTCGACGAGCCCGCAGTTGATCAGGAAGTGCGCCTGCGTCGTGTAGCCCACCACCTCCAGCCCGGCGTCCTGCGCGGTCAGCGCGATGCCGGTGAAATCGACGTGGGCGGTGATGTCCTTCAGCCCGACGTCGACCAGCGGGTCGGCATCGGCGCGGTGCGCCTGGTGGCACATCAGCGTGCCGCCGTGGCGTTGCGGCAGATAGTACTCGGCCTCCGGGAAGCCATAGTCGATGAAGAAGGCCGCGCCGCGCTGCAGCCGGTCGGCCAGCGTCGCGATGAAGGCCCGGGCCTGCGGGTGGATCTCGGTCACGGTGCCGGGCACGTAGGGTGCGTCCAGCGGGGGGCGCAGGTCGGTCGGCCGGTCGCTCCACGCAAAGCCATCGCCGGCCGCGACCACGCCGCGCTCCAGCCACCGGGTTCCATCGAAGTGCAGCAACTGCACCGGCATCGCGTCCAGCACCTCGTTGCCGACCACCACGCCGTGCATCGCGTCGGGCAGCTCCGACACCCAGCGCACCCGCTCGCCGAAGCGCGCCAACCGCAGCTGCTGGCGTTGCCGCAGCGTGCCGGACAGGTCGACGATGGTGTAACAGGTGACCTGACCCGGCAGCGCGTCCAGCAGCTGCTCGGCCAGCGCCCCCGAGCCGGCGCCGAACTCCCACACCTCGCGGCCGTCGCAGGCGCGCAAGGCCTGCGCCACCTGGCGGGCCAGCGCGGCGCCGAACAGCGGCGTCAGCTCGGGCGCGGTGACGAAATCGCTGCCGGACGAGGGCAGCAGGCCGAACTGGCGGTCACCCGCCGCGTAGTAGCCCAGGCCCGGCGCGTACAGCGCCAGCGCCATGAAACGGTCGAAGGGCAGCCAGCCGCCGTCGCGGGCGATGGCCTGGTGGATCAGCGAGGAAAGCGCCGCCGATACACTGCCGGCTGGTGGGGTTTGCATGCCCCGATTGTAGAAAGCCATGTCCGCACGCCCTGTCACCCTGGTCACCGGCGCCGCCCGCCGCCTGGGCCGCGCGATCGCACTCGAGCTGGCGGCGCACGGGCACGACCTGGCCATCCACTGCCGCGGCTCGCGCGACGAAGCGCTCGCCACCGCCGCCGAGGCCGAAAAACGGGGCGTCCGCGCCGCCGTCTTCCCCGCCGACCTGGCCGACGAGGCCGCCTGCCGCGCGCTGGTGCCGGCCGTCTGCGAGCGTTTCGGCCGGCTCGACGCGGTGGTCAACAACGCCTCGACCTTCGCCTACGACAACGTCGACAGCTTCAGCTACGCCGCGATGGAGACCCACTGGCGCGCCAACACCGGCCCGGCGGTGCTGCTGGCACAGGCGCTGCACGCGCACCTGGCGGCGCGCGACGGCCGCGGCTGCGTCGTCAACCTGCTCGACCAGAAGCTGTGGAATCCGAACCCGGACTACCTGTCCTACACGCTGTCCAAGGCCGCGCTGCAGGCCGCGACGGTGCTGCTGGCGCAGGCGCTGGCGCCGCGGCTGCGGGTGTGCGGCGTGGCGCCCGGCGTCACGCTGCTGTCCGGGGCGATGAACGAGGCAGAATTCGCGCAGGCGCACGGGCTGACGCCGCTGCAGCGCTCGTCGACGCCGGACGACATCGCCCATGCGGTGCGCTTCCTGATCGAATCGCCGGCCGTCACCGGCACCACGTTGCTGGTCGATGGCGGCCAGCACCTCTGCGGCCAGTCGCGCGACGTGATGTTCATTGCCAATCCCTCCAAGCCCGTTTGACGGCTCACCCGACATGAATTCGCTCCTGCACCACCCCAGCCTGATGGACTGCCGCCGGCTGTTCCTGCGCGACTACGAGGTGTGGATCAACATCGGCGTGCACGACTTCGAGAAGAAGGGCGAGCAGCGCGTGCTGATCAACGTCGACCTCTACATCCCGCTCGCGCTGTCGACGCCGAAGCAGGACGAGCTGGACGAGGTGCTCGACTACGACTTCATCCGCCGCACCATCGCCGGCCGCGTGAAGCAGGGCCACATCCACCTGCAGGAAACGCTGTGCGACGACGTGCTGGCGCTGATGCTCGCGCACCCGCGCGTGCGGGCGGCGCGGGTGTCGACCGAAAAACCCGACGTGTATCCCGACTGCAAGGCGGTCGGGTGCGAAGTCTTCGGCATCAAGAAGGACCTGTGATGAGTGCGGTACTGGACAACCCCAAGGACGAGGCGAAGCAGGCCTTCGAGATCAACAAGCTGAGCAAGCGCCTGCACCGCCAGGTCGGCCAGGCGATCGCCGACTTCAACATGATCGAGGACGGCGACAAGGTGATGGTGTGCGTGTCGGGCGGCAAGGACAGCTACGCGCTGCTCGACATCCTGCTGAACCTGCAGCAGCGCGCGCCGATCCGCTTCGAGCTGGTGGCCGTCAACCTCGACCAGAAGCAGCCCGGCTTCCCGGACCACGTGCTGCCCGAGTACCTGAAGTCGCGCGGCGTGCCCTTCCACATCGAGAACCAGGACACCTACTCGATCGTCAAGCGCCTGATCCCCGAGGGCAAGACCATGTGCAGCCTGTGCTCGCGGCTACGCCGCGGCATCCTGTACCGCGTGGCCGGCGAGCTGGGCGCGACCAAGGTGGCGCTGGGCCACCACCGCGACGACATGCTGCAGACGCTGTTCATGAACATGTTCTTCGGCAGCCGCCTGAAGGGCATGCCGCCCAAGCTGGTCAGCGACGACGGGAAGAACATCGTCATTCGCCCGCTCGCCTACGTGGTCGAGACCGACCTGGAGCGCTGGGCCGCGCACCGGCAGTTCCCGATCATCCCGTGCACGCTGTGCGGCAGCCAGGAGAACCTGCAGCGGGTGCAGATCAAGCAGATGCTGCGCGACTGGGACAAGCGCTTCCCGGGCCGCATCGACAACATGTTCACCGCGATGGGCAACATCGTGCCGTCGCACATGATGGACCGGAACCTCTACCCGTTCACCACGCTCAAAACCACCGGCGTGCCCGACGCCGGCGGCGACCGGGCCTTCGACGACGACGAGGGCTGCGCACCGGCGCCGGCACCCGCACCCGCGGATGCGGCCGGCGACGCGGTACCCATCAAGCTGCACCTTTGACTGACGGAGGCTCACCATGTGGAAACCTGCCCTGACTTCGGCCCTGCTGGCCACGGCCTTGCTCGGCCTCGGCGGCTGCGCCGGGATGAACGCGGTCGACAGCAACGTTTCCACCTACAGCCAATGGCCGGCGGGGCGCAGCGCGTCGAGCTACGCCTTCGAGCGGCTGCCGTCGCAGCAGGCCCGGGCGATGGAGCAGGAGAAGCTCGAATCGATGGCCCGGCATTCGCTGCAGGTGGCCGGCTTCAGCGAGGCGGGCGACGTGAAGGCGGCCGACTTCACGGTGCAGGTCGGGGCGCGCATCAACCGCTACGACATCTCGCCCTACGACGACCCGCTGTGGTGGCATGGCGGGTTGTACCGGTCGCGCTACGGCTACGGACGCGGGCCGTTCTGGGGCCCGCCCGGCTACTTCGGCCCGCGCTACGTGGACACGACCTACTACGACCGCGAGGTGGCGGTGCTGATCCGCGACCGGCAGTCCGGCCAGGTGGTGTACGAGGCGCGCGCGGCGAACGACGGCACGACGATGGGCAGCGACGCGCTGATCGCGGCGATGTTCGACGCGGCCTTGAAGGACTTCCCGCAGACCGGGATCAACCCGCGCCGCGTGACGATTCAATTGCCGCCGACGTAGCCCGGATGCGAATCCGGGGGGGTGTGTGATCCGGGCTACCGGCCGGTGTCGGCGGCGAGCGCGCGGAAGTCCCCCGCCCAGCCCTTCAGTTTCTTCGCGGCGAACTGTCGCTGCGCGACGCTGGTCGTGTTGTGCAGCTGGGCGCCGAACTCGCAGTTGAAGCGCGTCAGCGTCTCCTGGTAGCTGCGGAAGCCCTCGCGCGGCGAGCGCTGCACCCGCTCGGCAATCGCCCGCAGCGCAAGCTGCGTCTTGTCCATCGTCGGCCGTTCGGCCAGCAGCCGGCGCAGCGTCTGCAGCACGTCCTGCTGGCGCGCCTTGCGCTCGGCCAGCCACAGCTCGGGGTCGAAGGGCGAGGCCATCATCGCGCGCTTCACGCGCTCTTCCTGCGCGTCGTCCAGGTCGCCGTACAGCATCTCGGCCCGCTCCATCGTGCGCTTGATGGTCGCCTTCATCCGGTCCTTCGGGTCTTCCTGCAGGTAGTCGTCGGCATAGTCCTCGTTCACCTTGGCGTAGCGCTTCTCGATGTGCCTGAGCTGATCGGGCGTCAGCGACAGCGCGGTCTCGGCCAGCGCCGGCAGCGCCTGGTCGAGGCCGGTGAACATGCGCGACTCGACCTCGTCGGTCCAGCGGCAGGCCTGGGCGGCCGTGATGGGCTGCTGCAGGTCGGCGGCCAGCTTGTCCAGCCACGCCGCGTAGTCGGGCAGCTGCGTCCTGCGGTTCCAGCGGAACCAGGCGGTGATCGCGTCGCGCACGCGCGGCGTCTGCGCATCGTTGAAGTCGATGTACTTGTCGAGCCACCAGTAGCTCAGGTCGGGGGCCTGGTTGTAGGCCAGCCGCATCGCGCCACACCCTGAAAGCAGGGTGGTCAGCAGCACGAGGATGCCGATAATCACGGACCTGAAAAGAGGACGTTGCATGGCACTCGACATCGTGATCATGGCCGCGGGCAAGGGCACCCGCATGAAATCCGGCCTGCCCAAGGTCTTGCACAAGCTGGCCGGGCGAAGCCTATTGCAGCATGTTCTCGGCACGGCTGCATCCCTGGGGGCGGATCGCATCGTCACCATCACCGGCCATGGCGCCGACGCGGTCGAGGCGGCGGTGCAGGCACCCGGATTGCTCTTCGTGCGGCAGATGCCGCAGCTGGGCACCGGGCATGCCGTGCAGCAGGCGGTGCCGCAGCTGCACGACGAGGGCATCACGCTGATCCTCAACGGCGACACGCCGCTGATCGAGGCGGCGACGGCGCGCGCGCTGGTGGAGGCCAGCGGCGGGACGAAGCTCGCGCTGCTGACCATCGCGCTGGCCGACGCCACCGGCTACGGCCGCATCGTGCGTGCCGGCGAGCAGGTGCGCGCGATCGTCGAGCACAAGGATGCGACGCCGGCGCAGCGCGAGATCCGCGAGGTCTACACCGGCGTGATGGCGGCGCCCACCGCGCTGCTCAGGCGCTGGCTCGCGAATTTGAAGAACGACAACGTGCAGGGCGAGTTCTACCTGACCGACGTGGTCGCGATGGCGGTGGCCGACGGCGTGCCGGTGGTCGCGTCGCAGCCGAAGAGCGAGACCGAGGTGCTGGGCGTCAACAGCCCGCTGCAGCTGGCCGACCTGGAGCGCCGCTACCAGCGCGGCCAGGCCGAGGCGCTGATGGAGGCCGGCGTGCGCCTGGCCGACCCGGCGCGCTTCGACCTGCGCGGCACGCTGCAGTGCGGCAGCGACGTCGAGATCGACGTCAACTGCGTGTTCGAGGGCGAGGTGGCCCTGGGCGACGGCGTGCGCATCGGTGCCAACTGCGTGATCCGCAATGCGCGCATCGCGGCCGGCGCGGTGCTGCATCCGTTCACCCACGTCGATGGCGAGGCGCAGGGCGTGACGGTCGGGCGCGGGGCGCTGGTCGGCCCGTTCGCGCGGCTGCGGCCGGGCGCGGTGCTGGGCGACGAGGTGCACATCGGCAACTTCGTCGAGGTCAAGAATTCGACGCTGGCCAAGGGGGCGAAGGCCAACCACCTGGCCTATCTGGGCGACGCGACGGTGGGCGAGCGCGTCAACTACGGCGCCGGCAGCATCACCGCCAACTACGACGGCGCCAACAAGCACCGCACGGTGATCGGCGACGACGTGCACGTGGGCAGCAACTGCGTGCTGATCGCGCCGGTGGTGCTGGGTGCCGGCGCGACGATCGGCGGCGGCTCGACGATCTCGAAGGACGCGCCCGCCGGGCAGCTGACGGTCGCGCGCGCGAAGCAGGTGTCCCTGGACGGCTGGACCCGCCCCGTCAAGAAAAAGTAGCCCGGATGCCCATCCGGGATCGCGTCAAGCCGTCACCGGCCGGACAAGCGCCAACGCCCAAGCCTCGAACGCCGCCGCCGGCAGCGGTGCGCTGACCAGCTCCCCCTGCAGCTCGTCGCACCCCACGCGCGTCAGGAAATCCTGCTGCGCGATCGTCTCGACGCCTTCGGCGATCACGGTGATGTCCAGGCTGCGCGCCAGCTGCACGATGGCGCGCGCGATGGCCGCCGAATCGTGCTCTTCCGGCAGGTCCTTCACGAACGAGCGGTCGATCTTCATCTTGTCGATCGGCAGCTCCTTCAGGTGCCCGAGCGACGAGTAGCCGGTGCCGAAGTCATCCACCGAGATGCGGATGCCCATGGCCTTCAGCTCGTCGAGCTTGGCCTTCACCTCGCCCAGGTCGTCCATCAGCATGCGCTCGGTCAGCTCCAGCTCGAGGAGCGTGCCCGGCACGCCCTCGTCGCGCAGCAGGTCGGCGATCAGCGCGATGAAGCCGCCGGTCTGGAACTGCACGCTCGACAGGTTGACGGCCACCGGCACGCTGCTGATGCCCTCGTCGTGCCAGCGCCGGGCACAGCGCAGCGCATCGCGCAGCACCCACTGCCCGATCGGCAGCATCAGCCGCTGCTGCTCGGCCAGCGGGATGAAGTGGTCGGGCATCAGCAGCCCGCGCTCCGGGTGGTTCCAGCGGATCAGCGCCTCCACGCCCACCAGCACGCCGTCGCGCGCGCGCACCTGCGGCTGGAAGTGCAGCACGAACTCGCTGCGCTCCAGCGCCTGCGTCATCTGGCTTTCCATCACCAGCGCCGCGAAGGCCGAGCGCGCCATCGCCGGCGTGAAGAACTGGTAGTTCGCGCGGCCGCGCGCCTTCGCCAGGTACATCGCGGTGTCGGCGTTCTTGATCAGCTCGTCGGCCGTCTGGCCGTCGTGCGGGAACATCGAGATGCCGACCGACGGCGTCACCGAGATCAGCCGCCCGTCGGCGTTCACCGGCACCTCGATCGCGGCCAGCAGCTTCTGCGTCGCCTCTTCGACGTCGGCGCGCTGCAGCACCGCCGGCAGCAGCACGACGAACTCGTCGCCGCCGAAGCGCGCCACCAGGTCGGTCGAACGCAGGCACTGGATGATGCGCTGCGCCACCGTCTGCAGCAGCGTGTCGCCGATCAGGTGGCCGAGCGAGTCGTTGACGCGCTTGAAGTGGTCGAGGTCGATGAACAGCAGCGCGAGCTGCGAGTCGCTGCTGCGCGCACCGGTGATGCGGTGCTCCAGCGTCTCCATGAAGCTCATGCGGTTGGGCAGCTGCGTCAGCGCGTCATGGTGCGCCAGGTGGTGGATGCGCTCCTGCGCCGCCTGCCGGTCGCGCAGGTCGCGCACCAGCGTCATGCGCATGCGCTCGCCGTTGCGCAGCATGGTGCGCACCGTGAACTCGACCGGGATGCGCCGCCCGTCCTTGTGGATCAGCACGCTGTCGTAGGTGATCTCGGCCCCGGCCGATTGCGTGGCCGCGGCCTTCGCGAGCTGGTCGGGCGCGATGAAGTCCAGCGTCTGGCGCCCCTTCAGCTCATCGAGCGGGTAGCCGATCAGCGCCAGCGCCGGCGGGTTGGCGTCGGTGATCACGCCGTCCTTGTGGAACACGATGCCCTCGGCGCTGGCCTGCATGAACTTCGCGAGCCGCTCCTCCGATTCGCGCACCGCCTGCTCGGCCAGCCGGTGCTTGGTGATGTCGGAGATCAGCACGAAGGCGGCGGCGGCCTCGCCACCGGCCACCACGTGCGGCAGCAGGTTGACCTCGATCCAGCGGCGCTGGCCGTCGGGGCCGATCAGCTCGCGCTCGTACGACGCGCCGCGGCGCTCGCGCAGCACCTGGTCGACCTGCGGCTGGATGTAGCGCGCGGCCGGCTCGCCGATGATCTCGGCGACGGTGTGGCCGACGATGGACTGCTCGTCCCAGCCGAAGGTGTGGGCATAGAGCTTGTTGGCGAACAGGCAGCGCAGCGTGCTCGCCTGGTAGTAGGCGATCAGCACCGGCACGTTGTCGGCCAGCAGCTGGAACTGGTCGGCGCGCGCGCGGGCCGACAGCTCGGCGCGGTGGCTGTCGGTCACGTCGTGCAGCACGCACAGGTAGTGGCCGGCGTCGGGCAGCCAGCGTGCCTCGCAATCGAGCCAGCAGTAGCCGCCGGTCGATTGCGGCGCGCACTGCATGCGCAGGTTGAGCGCGAAATCGACGCGGCCGATCAGGCGCGTGGCCAGCGTCGCGCGCGATTCGGGGCCGAGCAGCGCCTGCCACAGCAGGCCGGCGTCGACCAGCGACGCGCTGCCGCAGAAATCGGTGAAGGCGCGGTTGCCTTGCAGCACCACGCATTCGGGCGACAGCCGCAGCACCATGCACGGCAGGTGCTCGATGTCGGGCCAGGCGTCAGTCACCGCCGGCCCGCATGTGTTCGAAGGCCAGGCACAGGTCGTCCCAGGCGCGGGCTTTTTCCTCGGGGCTGCGCAGCAGGTAGGCCGGGTGGTAGGTGACGACCAGCGGCACGCCCTGGTAGCGGTGCACCTTGCCGCGCAGGCGCCCGATCGGCTCGCTGCTGCGCAGCAGGCTTTGCACCGCGAAGCGGCCCATCGCGAGGATGATGCGCGGCTTCACCAGCTCGATCTGGCGGATCAGGAAGGGCTCGCACTGCGCGAGCTCCTCGGGCTCGGGGTTGCGGTTGCCGGGCGGTCGGCACTTGAGCGTGTTGGCGATGAACACCTGGCGCGCCGGCTCGGCCTCGCCGCGCGTCAGCCCCAGCGCACGCAGCATGCTGTCGAGCAACTGGCCGGACTTGCCGACGAAGGGCTCGCCCTGCCTGTCCTCCTGTTCGCCGGGTGCCTCGCCGACGACCATCCAGTGGGCCTGCGGGTTGCCGACGCCGAACACCGTCTGCGTGCGGCCGCTGCACAGCTTGCACGCGGTGCAGCCGGCGACGGCCTCGCGCAGCGCGGGCCAGTCC
>NZ_JBFUEB010000135.1:0-13824 GCF_056404395.1 Rhizobacter sp. P2_D12
GCGCGGAAGCCGCATCCGCCGCGGCAGCGGGCGCCGCCGCCGAGGCCGTGGCCGCCGGCGCGGAGGCCGCGTCCTGTGCCAGCGAGACGCCGGCGAAGCTCCAGGCCGCGAGGCCCAGGGCGAGGGTTGCAATGAGTTTCTTCATGGTTGTCTCTGTTGTAGTGGGCTCAGAGGGCGTCCTTGCCGGTCTCGCCGGTGCGGATGCGCACCACCTGCTCCAGCGGCGAAACGAAGATCTTGCCGTCGCCGATCTTGCCGGTGCGCGCAGCGCCTTCGATGGCTTCGATCACCCGGTCGATCAGACCGTCGTCGACGGCGGCCTCGATCTTGACCTTGGGCAGGAAGTCGACGACGTACTCCGCGCCGCGGTACAGCTCGGTGTGGCCTTTCTGGCGGCCGAAGCCCTTGACTTCGGTCACGGTGATGCCTTGCACGCCGATGGCGCTCAGGGCTTCACGCACTTCGTCGAGCTTGAACGGCTTGACGATGGCAGTCACCATCTTCATGGTCATCTCCAGGTGAGGTTGGTGGTTCAGAAGGTCTTCTTGACGCCGACCACGAGCATCGTGCGGCCGAGGTTCTTGCCCTCGGGGCTGATGTACGCGTAGTTGCCGTTGATCTTCTTGTTGTTGGTGCCGACGATCGCACCGCTCAACAGGAAGCCGTCGAAGTCCTTGCTGGCAGTCAGCGAGTAGTCGGCGTACGAGTAGTCCGACAGGTCGCCGGCCACGCGCTGGTAGCCCACGTGCGGCACGATCGACACGCCGCTGCCGGCGTCGAAGGTGGCGCTCAGGTCGAAGTAGCCGCTGTTCTTGCTGTCGGCGGTGCCGAACAGCGTGCTCACCGCGTGCGAGTACTTCGCGGTGGCCGGGCCGAAGGTCAGCGCACCGTAGATCTCGGTGGTGTCGGCCTTCTTGGCGCCCGCGCCGAGGTTGTCGTAGTGGTTGCCGGGGTAGACGTACTGCAGCACGCCGACGTCGTACGTGAGGTCCTTCTGGATCTCGCCCTTGTAGCCGCCGTAGAGGTCGAGCTCCACATTCGCGCTGCCGACGTCGACGCCGGCGATCTCGCCCGCGTCCTTGATCCACTTGATGGTCGACGCCCAGGCACCGACGTAGAAGCCGCTCGGCGACGCATAGTCGATGCCGCCCTGCAGCGCAGGCTTCAGGCGCGACTGCGAGATGCCGCGGTAGCGGTAGTCGCTGACGGCACCGATGTTGAACGACAACGGGCTGGCATCTTCCGCATGCGACACCACCGGGAAGGCAGTCACGGTGACCACGGTGGCAAGAGCCAAGAGGGTTTTCTTCATCACGGGGTTCTCCACTTCTCTGACGCTAGGGGTTTGATCGCCAGAGGCCGGAGTGCAGCTTTTGTGCCATGGTCTTTTTGGGGCGCGCGCGCCCCATCGGGGCCCATTTCACAGCGTCAGGCCGCCTGCTGGAGCGGAAATGCACATTCTCGGTGCCGATTGACACATCGGGCACGCAGGTGCCCTGGTCTGGTGCGCCTCGCGGAGCGATCCTTCAGCTGCGCGTGGGCAGCCACCCCAGGGTGGGGACGGACGGCGGGGTCGAGGGATGCCCGTGGGCGGCGCGCTGGTAGACCGCGGCGATCTCGGCATGGTGGTCCGGCGGCGCGGTTCGCAGCGCCGCCAGCCAGCCCTGCTGCAGCCGGTGCGCCGCCGCGAAATCGCCTTCGCCGAAGCGCAACCGCGCCTGCACCGCCCGGCCCGCCGGGTGCTCGTCCAGCCAGGGGCCGAGGTCGCGCACCAGCTTGCGGCCGCGCGCCGCATCGCCCGCCTCGGCGCACAGCCATGCGGCATCCAGGCTGGCACAGGCGCGCCAGGCGCCCATCGGCGCCGTGTCGATCACGGTGAGCAGGCGTTCGAGCGCAGCCGGCGCGTCGCCGCGGCGGTGCAGCAGCAGGGCCTCGCAATGCTGCAGGGCCGCCTGCAGCACGGCATCGGCGGCGGCGGCAGGCCGCGCGCGCAGCGCCCGCAGGGTGGCCACGGCCTCCTCCTGCCCGGACGACTGGATCAGCGCGGTCACCAACCAGGGCGCCGCGATGTGCTCCGGCCACACCGCGCCGAGTTCGCGCGCGCGCGCCACGGCGTCGGACCAGCAGGCCACGGCGCGCGCATGGTCCTGGGCCGCGGCAGCGCCGTGGCCGCGCGCCATCAGCGTGGCCGGCAGCAGCGCTGCCGCGCTGAGCGGCTCGGCGGCCAGCGCGTCGACGATGCGCGCGGCCTCGGCCGGCTGGCGCAGCTCGCGGTACAGCCAGCACAGCGTGTCGGCGGTGCGCGCGACGCTGGCGTCCATGCCCAGCTCGCGGGCCAGGCGGAACGCCTCCTCCGCGTAGCCGATGGCTGCACCCATCAGGCCTTGCTGGGCACAGTGGCCGGAGAGGCCGCGCGACGCGACGGCGAAGTCGCCGGCCAGGCGGCCCTCGAAGGCGATCTCGCGCGCCTCGCGCGCATGCTGGACGGCACGCGCCAGGTCGCCGTCGCGTTCGTGCAGCCACGCCGCCTGGCGTGCCCACGCGATGCGATGTGCCCGCCGGGCCCCGTCGCGGCCGAACTCGCGAGCGCGGTCGAGCCAGTGCACGGCCCGGTCGACGTCGTGCTCGAAGAGCGCAATCGACGACAACCGCAGGCAGGCCTCGGGCAGCCACTCGCCGCGCGGGTCGAAGTCGGCCAGCCGCAGCGCCTCGTCGAGGTGGAAGCGCGCCGGCCCGAACGCGCGCCGCACGCCATGCGCCCGGCCCAGCGCCAGGTGCACCGCGGCCAGCAGGCCGCCGTCCTGCGTCGCCCGGGCCTGCTCCAGCAGCCGCGGTCCCAGCGCCAACGCAGCGTCGTCGCCGAGCGCGGCCAGCGCCTTCAGGTGCTCCACCTGGACCGGCAGGTTGTCCGGCTCGCGCTCGAGCACCGCGCGGAACAGGTTGCCGGCCAGCCGCCAGCGCTGCTCGGCGACGGCCTGCCGCGCTTGGGCCAGGGCCGGGCCGCCCGGCGCACCGCTGCCGCCRCTGCCGTCACCCAGGTCGCCCAGCTCGGCGACGAAGCGGTAGCCGGTGCGGTGGAAGGTGCGCAGCATCGGCGCGCCCTGGTCGCGGTCGCCGATGGCCTGGCGCGCCTTCAGGATGGCGCGCGCGATCACGCCCACGGTGACGACCTGGTGGGTCCAGAAGCGTTCCAGCAGCTCGCTCGTCGTGACGACGCGGCCGCGGTGGCGGATCAGGAACACCAGCAGGTCGAATGGCCGGGGTTCCAGCCGCTGCGGCTGGCCGTCCAGCGTCACGCTGCGGTGCTGGACGTGCACCTCGCAGCGCCCGAAACGGTAAATCTCTTCTTTCATCACATCCCGATGCTCGTACTGCCAAAGGCGATCTCGATGTCCTGCCACGAGCCGACGTCCTGGCCGCGCAGGCGCCCCGGGATGAAGGCGGTGGCGAGGAACATGCGCCGCACCGATTCGGCCACCGCCTCGGCTTCCGCGGTCTGCAGCACCCGCACGTCGACCACCGTGCCGCTGCGATCGACGAACACACGCAAGCGGATCGGCAGGCCGGAGAACGGCAGCCCCTCCAGCAGCGAGGTGTCGGGGGCGGAGCGAGGCACCGCGCTGCGTTCGAGTGCGGTCGACGGCTCGAACCCGTCGATCGCGGCGGCACGCCGGGCCGCGCGCGGCCGGCCGGCGGAGGGCACGGCCGGCGGCGGTACCGGCGATGCCTGTGGCGCAGCGGCCACCAGCGTTCGCACGCTCAGGGCCGGTGCGCGCGCCGGCGCAGCGCCAACGCCGCCCGGTGCCGCGCCGCCCAGCACGAACCAGCCCGCCGCGGCATGCACGGCCACGGCCGCCGCGCACGCCGGCCACGCGGCACGGTGAAACCCCGGCCGCACGTTCAATCCGACACCGGGACCTCGCGCCAGTTCAACTGCTTCACGCCGCTGGCGGTGACGAGGTTGGCCGGCGCGTTGACGACGTCGCCGGCGCTGGTGCCGGTGTACAGGCGCAGCTTGCCGTTGACGCGCTGGATCGCGATGTCGGTGAGGATGCCGCTGGTGGTGGTGGTGGACGCGATCAGCCCGCCGTCCTTGTCGGTCAGCACGCTCTTGCCCGTCGCGAAGCTCACGCCGTACAAGGTGCCGGTGCCCGACGGGTTGCAGGCCTGGCCGTTCGGCAGGTTGCCGGCGAAGGACACGATGCCCTGGTTGGCGATCGGGTTGATGTTGACGCGCTGCGCGATGCCGCCCGTCACCGGCAGGTCGGTGTACCAGCCCATCGTCGAGGTGGGCGCGCTGCCGATGCCGGTCAGCAGCGCGGTGTTCGCCACCAGCGCACTGCGCGTGATCGGGAACGACACGCCGCTGGGCAGCGTGCTCGCGGTGTAGAACGAGCCGCTGGCCGCGCGGCCGTCGACGATCGCATAGAACGACTGCTGCGAAGCGCTGCCGATGTCGCTGTCGGCCAGCAACCGGCCGGTGCCGACCATCACGTAGCGCTTCGACGAGTTCGGTTCGATCTCCACCAGCGGGCGGGTCGTCACCGGCTGCGCCGTGCCGTCGCCGTTGGCCAGGTCGGCGATCAGCGTCGGCGTGCCGTAGCTGCCGCTGCTGCCGGTCACGTCCAGGCGCCACAGGTGGCCCTGCAGGTCGCCGGCGTAGATCGCGTCGGCGGTCATGTCGGTGTAGTCCGGCACGAAGGCGGTCTGGTGCGCCAGGTTCAGCGGCGCGCCCGGCGAACCCCTGGACGTGGCGACCGCCTCCAGCAGCGCGCCGGTGCGCGGGTTCACGAAGAAGAAGTAGCCGATGCCGTCGCTGTTGTTGAAGCCCGAGGTCAGCACCACCACCCAGCCGTACTTCTTGGTCTTCACGACGCTCGGCTCGCCGTAGCTGTAGCCCATGCGCGAGTCGGTGAACTCCCAAAGCACCTTGCCGGCCACGGCCACCTCGTCGGTCCAGCTCGCCGGATCGGTCACGTCGATCGCGTAGTAGCCGTTGCCGCCCTTGCCCAGGCCGCCGATCAGCAGCGTGTGCCAGTCGGGCGTGGTGCTGGTCGAATCCGGCGTCTTCGACAGGTCGACGTCGAACGCGCCCGGCGTCGAATCGACGAAGTAGTGGTGCGTGAAGCTCGGGTTGCCCAGCGTCGCCAGGCCACTGGTGGTGGCGGTGCTCGAGCTGCCGTAGGCGAAGCTCGGGATGTAGGCGAACAGTTCGCTGCCGGAGGCGGCCGCTCCCACCGAGCCGTCGAACGCATGCAGCATGCCGTCGTTCGCGCCGGCGTAGACGACGGTGGCGCGCTTCGCGCGGGTCGACTTGAAGCTGCTGTAGCCGGGGTTGGTCAGGTCGAACAGGCCGGTCGAGGGCGGCCCCACCGCCAGCGGCTTGGCGTTGACGATGTCGCCGAGCCGGTAGCTGCGCGCGCGGTACTTGCCGCCCTTCGCGCTCAGCTCGTTCGAGGTGTCGCCACGCAGGTAGGCGACGTAGTCGGCGACCGACTGCGACCCGGCGGCCACGCCCGGCACGCTGGCGAACGACGTGTAGTTCGTGCGCGCGTTCAGCGTCGCCTTGCTCAGGCTGGGCTCGGTGAACGGCAGGCCCGGCGAGGTGGTCGAGGCGGTGCAGCAGGTGACGATCTTGCGCGTCGATGCGGTCACGGCCGACGCATCGAGCAGCGCGCGCGCATCCCAGATCGGCGTCAGCGTCGGCGAGCCGTCGGCGGCGAAGGACACGCTCGAGGCGATGACCTTGCCGGTCCAGGTCTTCGGGTCGTAGGTCGCCGAGTAGCTGACCGCGCCCGAGCTGGTGACGTTGGGCGAGACGGTGGCGAGGGCGGTGCTGGTCGCGGCGTCGGCCTCGCTGCTGATCTTCGCGAAGGCCTTGGTCAGGCCCGTCTGCATGACGTCCGGCGCGTTGCCGGGGAAGTAGTTGTCCGGCCGCTTGTCCGTCCCGCTCGAGGTGTCGGTGCTGTAGGTCAGCGTGCCGCCGGCGGCGGCGCGCGTCAGCGTGTCGGTGGAGTTGTACCAGGCGCTGTCGCCAAGGGTGGCGGTGCCGTTGCCGGCCGCGTAGGTCGAGAAGCCGGACGGCACGTCGAAGCCGCCGTACTTGGCGGCGAGCCAGTACTGGTTCTTGTGCTTGTAGACCTGGCCTTCGAGCACGTCCATCCAGTAGGTGTTGACGTTCTGCTCGCCCGCCAGGTCGGCGCGGATGTCGCGCGTGTGGGCGTCGTAGGCGAGGCCCGCGATGTAGTACGAGTTGCACTGCGTGCCGGTGCTGGGGCAGGTGCCGCCACCCATGTCGCCGTACACGCTGCCGAGACCGGCCAGGCCTTCGAGCTTGCCGACCATGTCGGTCGCGGTGGCCACGTTGACCGAGGTGTCGGCCGCCACCTCGTCCGGCAGCTTGGGCTCCAGGCTGCTGCCGGCGCGCAGCGTGCTGCCGTACAGGTTGGCGTCGCGGTGCGTGTTGACGTCGCCGATGCCGAGGATGAAGTTCTTCTGGCAGGCGTAGACGATCGGGTCGTCCCAGTCGGTGATGGCGGGAAAGCCGTCCAGCCACGACTGCGCCGTCGCCGCGTCGCCGGCGCCGGACAGGTCGGTGTACGCCGCGACGTTGCCCAGGTGCTTGAAGTAGCGCAGCGCCGCGTAGTAGAGCTCGCTCACCGGGTCCTTGGACTTGTACGACTTCGCGCTGTAGCCGAACTTGTTCAGGTAGTTCATCACGCCGCTGTTGCCGACGCTGACGCTCCAGCCGGCCGAGGAGGCGCGCGACACCGTGGCCTTGGCGTCGTCGCCGTCGGGGCTGGCCACCATGACCCCGGTCGTCGAACTCCATTCGGCCGCGCTGTTGGCCAGCGCCGTCGAGCCGGGCACGGTGCGCGTCGGGCCGATGTACTTCATGCGCGCGCGCATCACGCCGCCGTCGCGCTGCTGCGAGGTGGTGCCGCTGTGGTTGTAGTAGCCGAAGGCGGAGTAGCGCAGCTGCGACGAGTAGGCCTGCATCAGGCCCTCGGGCTTGGCGTTGCTGCCGTAGGCCTTGCAGTTGCTCTCGATGCCGACCGAGGTGTCGCAGACCTTGACGTTGATGTACACGCGGTAGACGGTCGACGACTTCATGTCGTCGCTGCTCTGGTTGGTGTAGTCGACGACGCTGCCGTCCAGCTTGCCGTCGTCCTTCGTGAAGTGCATCGCCGTGCCGAGTTTGCGCAGCTTGGTGGCCAGCGCCGACCAGTTCAGCGGCGTCGCGCCGCTCACCGCGTTGCTGCCGTTGAGCAGCTTGTTCGGCATCACCCCGCTGTCCATCGCGGCATAGGTCTTGGTCAGGATGGTCAGGCTCTCGGTGTCGACGCTGCGGTAGCCGCCGGTCAGCACCCAGCGGAACGCATCCAGCGTCTGCATCGAGGCCCAGTTCAGGTAGTTGCCGCTCCAGCCGCCCGCGGTCGCGCCGCTGCACAAGTGCGAGGACGCCTTGCCGGTGGGCGCGAAGTAGCTGGTCGAGTAGTCCGGCTTGTCCTTGGTGCCGCTGTTGACGAGGGTGTAGCTGTAGCACTTCGACGGATCGAAGTAGCCGAGGAAGCTGCTGTCCGCCGAGTAGGCCGTCGTGCTCGGGTAGGCCGGCGTGGTGGCCGTCGGCCATTCGACCGACAGCGCGAGGATCAGGTTGCCCGGCACCGAGACGGTCGAGAACAGCGGCTTGTCGGCCAGGTCGATGGTGGTGGTGGCGGCCCCACCCGGCACGGCCGCGGCGGCGAGCAGCGAAGCCAGGGCCAGGCGGCGCAGGCGCAGTCCCGGACGCAGGGGGAGGAAGGATTCCATGGCGTGGCGCTCGGTTGGCGATTTCAATTGGCGAAGGTGGTCTGGAAATAGGCCTGCGTGCCGCGCGGGCCGCTCACGCGCACGCTGATGCGGTACACCGGCCGCGCGGTGCCGCCCGGCTTGCGCAGCCAGTTGCTGCCGCCGCTGTCGGCGCCCGCCACCAGCGACTCGCAGGTGCCGGAATCGAAGGCCCCGGCCGCGGTGCACTGGCGGTCGATCACGTAGCGCACGGTGACGCCGTCGTCGGTGATGTCGCCGGCCGCCAGCTTGGCGTTGCCGAAGGCGCTGTCGCTGGTCAGCACCAGCGGCACGCCGGTGGCGCCGCTCGGCAGCTTGCTGGCCGAGTAGTTCGACGCCGCGCGGTCGGCGACGCGCACCGTCTCGGTACTGAGCGCCCCGCTGACCAGCGCCGCGCGTGCGGCGACGATGCCGCGCTCGGCACGGTTGGCCAGGTCGCGGCGGAAGGCCAGGTTGCCGGCCATCACCGACGAGCTGTCCATCGATCGCACCATCGCCGCGGCGGCGATCATCAACAACAGCAGCGCGATCAGCGTGACGATCAGCGCCACGCCGCGCTGGCGAGATGGGGAGGGGGTCGAGGTCATCGCGGAACGGCTCACGGCAGCAGGTTGTTGCGCAGCGGGACCGTGGCCTCGACCACGCGGTAGCGGTAGTGCCGCTCGAGATCCGTCAGCGTGCGCGAGAAGGTCAGCGTGCCGCCCTCGATGTCGGCGAACATCGCCAGCGTGTCGGGGCTGACCACGTCGCGCTCGGGCAGCGAGGTGCGCATGATCAGGCCGACGCGCAGCGCCTTGATCCGCTTGAGCTGGAGGGTCGCCGCGGCGGTGCCGGCCGACAGCGCGCTCACCGACCAGGCACTGTCGGACGGCGACACCCACTTGTCGGCCTTGTTGTCGCCGTCGGCGTCCACGCCGTACAGCGCATGCAGCTCGAAGACGCCCTGGGCGCGCGCCTGCAGCGGCTCGTCGGCGGCCTGCAGCAGGTCGTAGCTGAACAGCGTGTTGGAGTCGCCCACGCCCACCAGCTGGAACTGCGGCGGCTGCCGCTGGTCGACGTTGCCGAGGTTCAGCGCCACCGCGCTGTCGGAGTACGACTGCACCGAGGCCTTGTCCACTGTCGCCGCATACCAGCTGCCGCCCAGCGGCATCGCGGTGGCGGCGCCGCCGCTGAAGCCGGTGGCGGCCTGGGTCAGCAGGCAGGGCGCCGGGCCGCCGCTGCTGCCCGGCTGCTGGTCCGCCAGGAGCACCAGGTCGTTGGCGTTGAAGGCCAGCGAGGTGAGGAGGTTCAGCTGGCCGGCCTCGGCGGACCTGGAGAACTGCGTGGCGACATCGCCGCCGCCGCCCGCACCGCCGGACATCAGCACCAGCACGTCCGAGGCCTTGCCGCTGGCACCCGGCGTCGTCTGGCCCGGCAGCACCAGCACCGGCGCGAGCCGGAACACGGTATCGACGCTCGCGAACGGCGCGGCCAGCGCAGCCGGCGCCGGCAGCAACTGCGTGCCCGCCTTGGCCGCATACAACGTGCAGCCGTAGGCATAGGTATTCGAACCGGCGAAGCCGGTGCCGGCGCTGCGCACCCAGCGGTCGACCTGGAACATCGCGAGCGCCGCGCCGCGGTCGAGGTCGGCGGTGGACGACAGCGTGCGCCGGCGCCCTTCGAAGCTCACCATGATGGCGAACACCGCCAGCGTCAGGACCATGCTGATCAGCACGGCCACCATCAGCTCGACGAGGGTCATGCCGCGCGCGGCCCGGCGGGTCGACACGGGGTGTCTCATGGCATGGCCACCTTGGTGATGAACTGGTTGTCGGGATCCGCGCTGTCGCGCGACGGAGGCCGCCACTTGATGGTCACGCTGACGGCGCCGTCGGCGTCGACCGCGCCGATCGTGCCGCTGGCGTTGGGCAGCCCGGCCACCCTCGGGTCGGACACGCGCTTCTGCCAGGCCGTCACGGTGTCGGCAGGCAGCGTCACCGACTGCTGCATCCACATCTGCGCGACGATCTCGTTGGCCATCAGGGCGGCCCGCGTGCGGTCTTCGGCCTGCACCGCGACCTGCACCCCGCGTGCCTGCAGGCCGACCACGCCCAGCACGCCGAACGAGAAGATCAGCAGCGACACCAGCACCTCGAGCAGCGTGAAGCCTCGGTGGCGGAGGCGGTTCCGGCGGGCATGCATGTCAGCACCCATCCGGATTGCCGTTCGACAGCGACTTGGCGGCGTCGCACATGCGCACCTTGCCGCCCAGGTCGACCCTCAGCTTCAGCTTGCGCGAGCCCCCGGCGCGCGACAGCGTGTACTCGACCGGCGTGGCGGTGGCCGGCGCGGTGCAGGCGGCGGACATGCCGGTGGCGCTGGCCGACTTGGCGCTCAGCTGGCCGAGCGCGTTGAAACACAGCAGCGCCGGGCCCTCGAGCTTCACGCCGTACTGCGACGCCGCAGTGCTGCCCTGGACGAAGCTGTCCGTGCCGGCCGCGTCGTCCGAATCGGGCATCGGCAGCAGGCGCACGAACCAGTTGCTGCCGTTGCCGGCGGGCGTCGCGTTCCAGGCCGGCGCAGCGCTCGTCAGCGCGAGCACGCTGGAGCGGCTGCGCGCCACCGCGGTCGATTGCGCCAGGTGCAGCGCGCTCTGCAGCGACTCGGCGGTGGCCCGCACGCGCGCGTCGGCCACCCAGCTGCCCATCGCGGGCACGGCCAGCATCGTCAGCAGCGCCATCACCGTGATCGTCACCAGCAGCTCGATGAGCGAGAAGCCGCGGCGGCGTCGCCTGTGCGTCAGCATGAGTCGCCCTTGCGGGTGATCCAGCACTTGTAGGGCGCGGCCGTGCCCCAGCGCGTCGGCAGGCTGGCGGTGACCTGGGTGTCCTTCGTGTCAGTCGTGTAGACGAAGTCCTGCGTCACGCCGCTGCCTTGCGCCGTCAGGAAGTAGGCGGTCGCCGTCGCCTGCGTGCACGTGACGCTGAACGTGCCGGCGGCCGGGATGCTGTCGCAGGGGCTGACGATGTCCTTGCTGAGCGTGAGGTAGGTGCGGTTGTCCTGGTAATACAGCTCCAGGCGTGCGCGCAGGTTGGCCAGCGCATTCGTGCCGTCGACCAGCTTGCCGCGCACGATGTAGTCGCGGTAGCTGGGCAGCGCGATCGCGGTCAGGATCGCGACGATCGCCACCACGATCATCACCTCGATCAGCGTGAAGCCGCGCGGCCGGGCGGCGCGGTGGTCTGCGGGACAGTTCGTCATCATTTGCGTTGCATCACCAAGTGACAGGGCCAAGGCTCGCGGCCAGTCTAGGGATCAGCGGAAGCGGACACATGATGCGAATCTGATGGAGATCTGATGGCGAGTCTCCCGCCGCCGCAACGCGCAAGGCGGCGTGACGCTGTTCACGCGCCCTTGCCCACGCCCGCGGCTCAGCGCGACTGAACGGTGACGAAGAAGCGGGTGGTGTCCTGGCCCGCCACGACGGTTGCGCCCTGCGCCTCGATCGAGGCGAACGCGCCACTGATGCCGCCGGCGGCATCGATCAGCACCAGCCGCTGGCCCGCGGCGACCGTGCTGCCGCGCAGGTCCAGCCTCAGGCTGCCGGCCAGCACGGCGCTGCCGGCAACCGCCAGGTGATCCTGGTCGACGCCCGGGCTGCTGCCGGCGGCCGACAGCGCCAGCACGCCGCCCGCCCCCTGGCGGAAGCTGCCGGCCAGCGCCAGCGCACGCTGCCCGCCGGCCAGGGCCAGCGATGCGTTGTTGACCATGTCGCCGATGCCGAACGCATCCGCGCTGCCGGCCAGCACGGCACCCTTGTCGATCGTCGTGGGGCCGCTGTAGCGGTTGCCCTGCAGCGTCGTCGTGGCGCTGCCGGCGTGCGTGAAGCCGCCGCTGCCGCTGATGCCGGACAGCGTGATGGCGCTCGTGCTGTTCTGCACCACCAGCAGGCCGTCGTTGACGATCGCGTCGCCGGCCGCACCGCCCGGGGATTGCGCGGTCAGCAGGCTGGCGTCGCCGCTGTAGGTGGCCTGCAGCTGCGTGGTGCGCGTCTTCTTGTCCGCGTCGATCGTGATGTAGTTCAGCGGCACCGGCTGCCCGGTGCCCAGGCGCAGCACGGCGTTCGCGCCGATGGTGGTGGTGCCGTTGTAGTTCTGCGGCTGGGCGAAGGTGACGTCATTGCCCGGCGTGCCCACCACCGTGACGTTGCCGGTGCCGGTGCCCTGGCTCTTGTCGGGGCCGCCGCCGCCGCCGGTGATGCCCACGTTCAGCGTCACCGGGCCGTTGTAGTTGAAGGCCAGCGTGCCGCCGCGGTGCAGGTTGATGTAGGCGTTCTTCTTGCCGGCCGCCGGGTTGACCTCGGCCGGCGACGGCGCCGACGGCAGGAAGAAGCGCGCATGCGTGCCGTCGCCCCACTGCACCGTGCCGCCGGCCTCGATGTTGATGCCGCGGTAGCTGGCGTCGTTGCCGTTCGCCGCGTTCGCGCCGCCGCGGTAGATCACCTTCGCCAGGTTCAGCCCCGGGTCGCTCAGGCCGGGGTCGGCCAGGTTGGGGCTGCCGTGCGGGCTGTTGTCGGTGTGCCCGTAGACGCCGCTCATCACGATCGTCGAGTTGCCGATCGGGTGGAAGTTGATGTCGTTGCCGAAGGCCGCCTCGAACACGTCCTGCCGGACGGTGACGACACTGCCGGGCGGGCTCCAGACCAGCCACGAGCCTTCGTTGAGCACCGCCTTGGCGGCCGGCAGCGCCGCCGCGACGTGGTTGCTGCCGAAGTCCTGCCCCGTGCTGAGCGACAGCACGCCCGAGAAACTGCTGGACCCGCCCAGCGTGTTGCCACCCCACACGCCCGGCAGCTGCGAGATGGAGCCGCTGCCGCTCACCTGCCCGAGGCGGATGAAGTTCGCGCTGTTCAGCACGATGGCGCCGTCGTTCCGGATGTTGTCGAGGTTGATCTCGCCGTTCTCCACGCTCGCCGCATTCTTGCCGTCGGCGGTGGCGAGGATGTTGGGGTTGTTGTCGGCGCTGCTGTTGGTGCCGATCTGCAGCGTCGCGCCGGGGTCGATGGTCAGCACCGGCGGGTTGCTGCCGGTGATCGCGAGCCGGTAGCCGGCACCGGGGTAGACCGTCTTCTCGACCACCTGCACCTGCTGCGCATCGGGCAGCGTGAAGCTGCTGGCCTGCGTGATCACCAGCGTGGCCGGGTGGGTGTTGCCGCCGGCCGGCGTGAGCGTGAGCCGGCCGCGGCCGGAGATCACGCCGGTGTAGGTGGTGCTGCCCGCCGGCAGCCTGGCGATGGCGTCGCCGTCGAGCACGACGTTGCCGTTGGCCAGCAGCGCGGCCGTGATGTCGGTGGCGTTCGCCGCAGAAGCAGAGGCGGCGGTGGCCGCGGCGTCGGCGCTGTCGCCGTCCGAGCCGCCGCTGCAGGCTGCGAGCGCGCCCAGCGCGGCGAGCAGCACGATCGGGAGCGATGAGGGCATGCGGCGAGCGTAGCGACCGGCCGCCGCAAAGGCTTGATGAAGCCTTGACGATTCGATGATGGTCGCACCGCCCCCGGGTCTCGGGGAAGACACATGCCGTCAAGGCGCGGTCAGGGAGCCGTCAGGACGCCGCGCAGCCCTCTGCCTAGGATCGACGGACCTGCATTCAACGAGGCTCCTGCACCATGTCGTCGTATCGCATCAGCGGCCTGCCCGCGCTGCCGCCCGCCTTCGCGCAGATGAAGTTCCGCAAGGCCTTGAACGCGATGTCGGTGCATGCCGTCAGCCGTCGCTGGCTGCGCGCCGAGGCGGGCCTGGCCGAGCGCGAGGTCGACGCGCTGTTGTCGCTGCTGGAGGCAGCCGGTGTGCTGCGCGGACCGTTTCCCGATGCGGCGAAGCGAGCCGAGGCGCCGCACCGCGACGGCGCCTGGCACCTGCTGCTGCAGCTGCTGCGCGGCCGCTTCGCACGGCGGCGCGAGCAGCCGCAGGCGCGGCCCCTGCCGCATCCGCCGACGCAGGACGGCGGGCCGGGCTGGCT